>JACPDY010000097.1 GCA_016183775.1 Bacteroidota bacterium | reverse complement strand
ACATCCAGTCCGCAGCCTCGTTCAACTATTTGTTCGTATTCTATTTTTTCTGTTTCCATGATGCTATATTGTTTGATTATAGCACCAAAGTTAAATGTTCATTCCTCTTTGTGTTTATTAAATCATGAATGCTTCATCTGTATATAATTTTGTTTATACGTTTTGCGTTACATTATTTCACAATTGAAACGTTGCCTTTCAATTTTATTTCGGTATTTGTTTTAATACAAGTTGCTTTCAGATAGTATACGTATGTCCCCGATTCCATCGGGTTACCTTTTTTTGTCCCATTCCAACCATGTGTTTGATCAAAAGCCTCAAACAATAAGTTGCCCCAGCGATCGTATATAGCCCAATATATATTTGTTAATCCATTTCCTTCTATATATAGGATATCGTTTTTCCCATCATTATTCGGAGAGAATATGTTCGCAATAAATGCATCTGAATCATCCTCTGAACAACCCTGTTTAACAATTATGTCTATCATTGCCGTTCGCTGACATCCATCCGCATCATTAACAGTTACCGTATAAATAGTGGATATCACAGGTGTAGCAACCGGATTAGCACAATCAGTACATGATAACCCAAATGCGGGCGTCCAGGTATACGTTAAACTGTTGCCCCCGCTGCTGGTTACAATTATATCTACATGACCTCCATAATTAATAAATTGCTGTGCCGGGATAATAGTTATAGGAGTAGACATCTCGGTTCCAACAGTTATATTGGCCGATGTACTACATCCTTTCGCATCAGTAATTGTAATTGAATAAGCTCCTGCAGAAAGATTAAATATAGAGTCCGTAACCAAGCCATTGCTCCAACTATAAGTATACTGAGCTGTGCCTCCTTTTGCATTTGCGACAGCACTTCCATTGTTTCCGCTACAGCCGGCATCATAAGCCAAAGGAACAAGTGTCAAAATAGCAGGTTCAATTAATGTTACAGTAGAAATACTTGAACATCCCTTTGAATCGGTAACCGTTATGGTGTAAGTATCCACAGATAGATTTGTAAGCTGATCAGATAAGCTGCCGGAAACCGAACTTATTCCGTTACTCCAACTGTAAGTATAAGGCGGAGTGCCGTTTGTAACTGTTGCAGTCGCCGTTCCGGTGTTCCCGCCATTGCAAAGTACAGGAGTACCCGAAGTAGTGGTTGTAAGACCTCCCACATTAACAATTGAAACACTTGCTGTTTTTGTACAATTATTTGCATCCATTACGGTAACAATATAAATACCCACTGATAAATTTGTTACCGCTGTACCCGTAGCCGGAATATTCCAATTGTAAGTTAAAATGCCGGTTCCTCCTGACGAAGAAGTTATTGCAGAACCATCGCTTTTTCCACATGTCGCGTTTGTTGTAGTAAATGTTGGCGGAACAATCGCAACAGGCTCTGTAATAGTTACGTTCGTAGATACCTGGCAACCATTGGCATCTGTAATTGTTACAAAGTAAGTGGCAGCGGGTTGTGAACTTATGCTGCTCGTAAGTGAGGAAGTAACGGCAGCGGAACCTCCACTCCAGCTGTATGTATAAGGTGCAGTTCCGTTCGTTATAGTTACAGTAGCTGAACCATCAGTTCCACTGTTACACAAAACATCAAAGGGAGCTACAGATGTTATGGCAGGTCCATTAATACTGCTTATGGTAGCCACTGTTGTTACCTCACAGCCGATATTGTCCGTTACTGTTAGCGTGTACGATCCTGCTCCTAATCCGCTTGCCGAAGCACTTGTACCTGCCGGTGGATTCCAGCTATACGTGTATGGTAAAGTTCCTCCTCCCGCAGTCACATTAATAGTACCGGTATTGTTTCCACAATTGCTTGGCGTAGTTAAAGGGGTTGCAGTAATTGCAACTGTTTGTTGAGTAACAGTAACAGTAAACGAATCGGAACAACCGCCACCTTCTTTAACCAGAATAGTATAGGTCCCGGTTGAAAGACCTGTGGCCGATGAAGTAGTTTGCCCCGATGGATTCCAAACATACGTATAGGGTGAGGTTCCTCCTGATGGAAGAACAGTTGCCGTACCATCGCTTTTGGTACACATAGCAGGAGTTGCTGTTAGTGCTGCCGTAGGTTTAGTACAATTAGAACAAAATTTCATTATAAACATATCGTCGCCGGCATCCACCCCATTATTAAATACTCCATCGTAATAAGCCGGTGCTCCGGGATTCTTGAGTCCATTACTGCCAGAACCCCACCACTCTCCTCCCACATACAGGCAACCCTGTACCGGATCTATAGCTAAGGCGGAGCCGAAATCAGAGACAGTAAAACCTCCGGGGTTATTAGTAGCTCCTTGATAAGTAGCCCATTTACGCACGCCTGTATTAGAAAACTGAAGAATGAAAGCATCCCCGCCACCTAACATAGCCGCATTAAAAAAGCCTCCTGAATTTTGGGTGGGGAAGTCTGTGGATTTGGTTATGCCGGTAACAAACAGATCTCCTGTTGCGTCAACGATTATTTCTCTATCCCTATCGGAACCATAAACGCCGTCT
This sequence comes from Bacteroidota bacterium, assembly GCA_016183775.1. Classification (NCBI taxonomy): domain Bacteria; kingdom Pseudomonadati; phylum Bacteroidota; species Bacteroidota bacterium. The sequence goes on along the minus strand of JACPDY010000097.1, from coordinate 11,520 downwards.
TTTCCGGATCCTCCATAATATGTTGCCCATTGGCGCACTCCTGTGTTATCAAATTTTAATAGAAATAGATCAGTTATATTCCATCCTGTACCACCTCCGAATGCAGCCTGGTAATATGCCCCCCCACCGGGATCATAAGTAGGAAAACCGGCGCCGTCTACCTGACCCATTATAAATACATTCGCATTTGCATCTGTTGCAATTGAGAAGCCCCCTTCATTCTTGTTTCCTCCATAATACGTCGCCCACTGACGTACGCCTGCATTATTAAATTTTAAGATGAATGCGTCATCGGCAGCTCCAATCTTTGCAGGCTGATTGTATGCTCCGGCGAGATTGAGAACAGGCAAATTTGCAGAGCCTGTTTCACCGGTAACATAGACATTGCCGGTTCCATCAAGGGCTAATGCATTACCGACATCAGCTCCGCTTCCACCATAGTACGACGACCATTGCTGTATGCCCATATTATTGAACTTCGCAATGAATGCATCATTAGCCCCGCCAGGGGGCTGGTTATATCCGCCTCCGGATACAATAGATAAATTTGTAGAATTTGTTTCCCCTGTTATAAATATATTCCCATTTGCATCTGAGGCAATAGTGTGTCCGATATCAGAGCCATTCCCTCCATAAAAAGTTGCCCATTGCCTTACGCCCGCGCCGTTAAATTTCAGAATAAAGGCATCGCTTCCACCACCAAAAACAGTTTGATTATAAGCTCCCGCCAGATTTTGTAAAGGGAAGCCTACGTAATTAGAGGTATAGCCGGTCACATATAAATTATTATTTGGATCTGTAGTCAGAGACATCGCGCCCTCAGTACTGAGGGACCCGGGTGGATCCGTACCTCCATAATATGTAACCCACAACCGTGCACCAGCACTACTGAATTTGAGAATTGCCATATCATACATTCCTCCATTATAAACACCGCTGTAATATCCCCCCGGCAGATTAAAAACAGGAAACTGACTGTCCCTTACATACCCGGACGCGTATAAATTTCCAACTGCATCAGCTGCAATGCTGCATAAACCATCAACTCCGCTTCCGCTGGAGCCGCCCCATGACCAGGAGCTTCCTCCATAATAGGTTCCCCAGATAAGGTTGGGTATCACGATCGGGTCGATGACGAGTGTTTGAGTTTTATCGTAACTGTTTATGGAAAATTGCAAATGTGCCTCATAACCGCCTTTGTCATTTTTTCGATTGATGGTTTTAAGGAACCTCGAAGGAATTATTTTTTCTGCCTGATAACTTACCGGGGCGGCTTCTGTAAGGATTCCGAGTTTAGTTTGTATTTCAATGGTTCCATTCTCATTCAGGTTAAGTTTGTTCAGGGAGGAATAAACAATTTCTATCTGGTTGGGATCGGCACCGGGGTGTGCTATGAAGTCATAGGTAAAACCTTTTTTTTCTGAAGTGTATATTACCCAATCTATGCCAGGATAGACTTCTTTTATCGTTATCCTGGAGGATGCTTTTACTCCGTAGATTCCACCAGGGCAATGGGAATAAAAAAAATTAAAATCTGTTTGCGAAGATTTTCCGGTTAAAATATTTTCCTTTTTTATAGCGGCTCCCGATAAAGTCATTTCTATTCTTTCCCATTCTGCCTTCGGTTTTTTTTTCTTCTCATCAGGAAGTTTCGCCATAGCTTCTTCCCTTTTTAAGGGAAAGAAAGAATTTTTATGTTCATCATCTTCCGGCAATTTGTAAAAAATGTAAGTAAAACCTGTTTGTGTCAGATATATATCCAGACCCGGCATTTGCGCTTTAAACAAAACAAATGGGATCGGATTACCTGATTCGTTTGTCATTTGCCCTTTGTTTTCAAGAAAGGCTACGACCGGTTGTTTCTGCATCCATTCCTGCGCCTTCTCTTTAAGAGCGCTATTCCCAGGTTTATCTTTCCCGTTAGCAGCAAAAATGGTAGTGTTACCAAGCAGGCAAAAAAAGACTTGAAAAATGAAAATTTGTTTTTTCATGGCAAAATGTTTTATCTACCAAATGAATTATACTTCATAATTCAGCTATCCTGTGATCATCTTATTATCAACTTTCTAAATGCTTCTTTTCCTTCCGAATAATTTATTTTTAAAATATAAATCCCTTTCGCATATTTTGAAATGTCTATATCCTCACTATATTTTCCGTTAGATCCTGATACGATTTCAGTATATATTTTTTGCCCCAACATATTATGTATTTCCATTGTTGCTTTTTCTATACCCACCGATTCAAAACTTAGTCTAAATTTCCCCGGACCGGGATTTGGAAAGATTTCGAGTGAGTTTTCCAATATTAAATCATTAATACCGGTACATACATCCACTTTTCCTGTTACCGAAGCCATAGGACTTACGCAACTGGGCTCCTGAATTACCCATTCATAAAACCAATAATAGTAGTTCTGAGCGTTTGGCGGCGTAGCGTCTGTATTGGTGATTGATATAACCCCCGGAATAGTATAGGGAAATGAATAAGGACCGGCGTTGTTTCTATACAATCGTTGCCCACTATTTGGTGCCAATTTAATTGCATAATCAGTGCCAGGACTAAGAGGCATGTCGAGAGTTATTATTGTACCATTCGGTGCATTTGGAATATTCACCGTTTTACTTTGTATTGTTTGTCCATTGTTATTTAGTATTTCAATAGTTCTGCTCCCTGCGGAATCGGTATAGACTTTTACAGTCTTTAGCGTGCAGGGGGTCAACACATCAAAATACATTCTTCTCAGAGAAGAGGAAAAATATCCTCCTCCTGTTAAATTATCGGGCTTCCCGGTATTTTTTTGAGGAGGGGAAACTATTTCCGAAACATAATAGGTTGTATTTGTTGAGATATTTACTGTATAAGAAGAGCCTGTGTTTACCGGACTTCCTCCTGCCTGTGACGTATACCAGTTTAATGTGCCATTATTTGATCCACTCGCCGAAAGGACAATCTTGCCCGGGCCGCACCGCAAACTGTCTGTAGTAGCAGGTGGAGTAGATTTCTGAACCTGTACGAATGAAAATTTTGTTAAAGTGTCACTCCCCACGCTGTTTGTAACAATCAGTTTTACCGTATATGTGCCATTTGTTGAATAGGTATGCGTCGGATTCTGTTGTGTTGAAGTGCTGCCGTCCCCAAAATTCCATGACCACGACGAAGGGTTATTTACTGTTAGATCAGAAAACTTAACAATGCCATCACATGACGTAAGAACATTTGCGCTGAAGTCTGCTATTGGACCCTTTGAACAACTAGATACAAGACAAGTACGGCTATTCTTATGGGCTAAGATAGCAGTGATATTTCCCTGGTCCCATGTTTGATTGGCGGGCCCGATGGATGGAGACATTATATAAGTCGAATTAGCAATTGTATGAATGGCTCCCCAGGTATGTCCGCACTCATGCGTTTGATCAACCCAGTTGCCAGCTGACCCAACGGAAAAGGAATGTTCCATTAAACAATATCTATCGGGGGTGCATATAACACCAAAATTTCCATCTGGCCGTGTGGCACCAATACCTATCACCCCGGTATTTCCAAATGCCTGCAGATCTCTTGAAGTCCATAAGTTTGCCAAATCGTAAGTTACATTTGTTCCGAATCCTCCTCCGTTTCCCCAATTCTTGAAGGAAGTAAGCAACGTATAAGCATCGGTTGAAGCATCCCATGGGTCACCTGTATTGGTGCTTACTATGTAAGTTGCCACGAGGTTATACCCTATTCCCACCGAAGGTTCCATGTATTTTGCTTCCACCATATTCAGAACATCCAGTATTTCCTTATTGGCTTTTGCAACAGTCCCCATTTCCTTAAAAAAAAGATAATCGGATGCAATGGCAAGATCAGTCATGGCACATGAAGCAGAACGTATCGTTTCCTCTGTTTTTAGCTTTTGAATAGTCCCTGTAACTTCTTTTATGCCACAGGAAATTTCCGATTCTCTTATGAAATCAGATGCTTTGTATAAAATATATAATCCTTGTGGAGCATCTTTCAAGAAATAATTCACCGGTTCAATAAACAGTTCTTCCTGGTTTTGCACAATAAAGCCCCTTAAAAATCCATCGTGTATAGAGAATCTCACTTGCTGATCCGCACTATAATTTGCCCAACCCAAGTAAGTTTCAGCGGGGGTTTCCGGATAAATTTCATCTCCGTTTTCAGTCCGGACTATTAGTTTGTGGTCCGGTGAACGCATGTCGTGCAATTGAAGAGTGATATCCCATGAAAAGGTATTGTCAAGTTCAACTCTGAAGTCAACTTGTTTTTTATTCCTGACAAATTCATTAATTGAATTGCCATCCAAATAATATAAGTTATATTGTTTAAATGCATTATTGATCGCCATCACAACAGTGGAATCTATGTTGTTTTTTACACTTGATGTTTGGGCAGCCTTAAAAACCATTTTCTGAGAAAAGGTTAAAAGTTCGGAACACAATAACAAAATGATTACAAAATGTTTTTTCATTTTTACCTGATTTAATCTTTGAAAAAAACCTAATTTATTTGAGAGCAAAATACCTGCCATTATCAGTTCTTCTGTTACGCCCAATGGAATATTTCCTGTGCTTTATCAGTGCGCTCTAATCAGCATTATAAATCCCCCTTTTGTTCCGTAATCCACTCCGTCCGTACCTTTCGCTTTTATAATATAATAGTAGGTTCCGTCCGGGACTTCCTGACCTGTACTTGTTCTTCCGTCCCAACTTCCGAGCGGGGAGTCCCAATGATAGATAAGCAGACCCCAGCGGTCGTATATTTCTACTTCAAGATCTGGAATGCCTTTGCCGCATAACTTCCATACGTCATTCTTTCCGTCATTATCAGGAGTAAATATATTTGGAATGCATAGCTCGGACTTCATATTTACTCGAATGGTTTTATAAGCTGTATCCGCACACCAGTTATTATATGTTATCAGCCTCACAACATATGTTCCTGAATCTTTATACAAATGCATAGGATTAAGTAAAGTATCCTGAATAAGATTGGACAGGCTATCCCCAAAGTTCCATTGGTAAACTGTTCCGCCTGTACTTTCGTCTGTAAAGTTTACAGTTAATGGGAATGTTCCTGTGACAGGATCAGATGTGAAATCTGCGTTAACTTTAGGAAGCTGATTTACAACTACTGTTGTGACTTTAGAGCAACCATAAGTGTCTCTTACTGTGACTGTATAGCTTCCCACCGCTACCGTAGCGATATTTGTTGTACTTACATCTGGTGACCATTGATAAATGTAATCAGGGATGCCTCCTGTTACACTTATAACTATTTTCCCATCATCTGTTTTTTTACAGGATACAAGCGTGCTGGTACTGCTTGCCGTCAGTGGAGTTGTTGATTCTTTAATGTCAACTTTGTCGGTTATCACGCAACCGTATTGATCGGTTACAGTTACTGTATAAATGCCTCCGGGTAAATTTATAGCTGTAGTACCGGTTTGCGGTGGTGTTGAAGACCATGATATGGTATATGGCATAGTTCCTCCTGCCGGAGTATAAATTGCTTTTCCGTTACCGGAGCCCATACAGGTTACCGGAGTATTAGACGTAATAGATCCTGCAAGAAGTGAGTTGGATTCTTTTATTGTGTCTATGACCGACTGTGAACAACCATATTGATCGGTTACAGTTATTGTATATATACCACCGGAAAGGTTATTGGCTGAACTTACTGTATTTCCACCCGGGCTCCATTGGTAAGTATATGCAGGGGTTCCGCCTGTAGCCGATATGTTTATACTGCCATTACCTGCTCCCGTACAAGTTACGGGAGTTTTTGTTATGCCGTTTATATTAAGCAGTGTAGCAGATTCCAATACGGATTTTATTATCGTTCGGCTGCATCCATACAAATCAGTTACTATAACAGTGTATATGCCACCGGAAAGACCTGTTGATGTATTAGTTGTATTTCCTGTTGGCGTCCACTGATAGGTGTATGTTGGAGTGCCGCCCGTGGCACTTATAGAAATACTTCCGTTAGCCGCACCTTTACACGTAACAGGTGTTGAATTGCTCACAGTCACACTGAATGGCAATGCAGATTCTTTTACAGAATCTACTAATGTTTGCTTACAGCCATACTGATCAGTTACATTAATTGTGTAGGTGCCTCCGGAAAGTCCTGTTACTATACTGCCCGATCCAACATTTGGAATCCATTGATATGTATAAGCGGGAGTACCACCTGTCGCCGTTATTGCTATAACGCCATTGCCTTCACCCTTGCATATTACGGGTACATTATTAGAAACATTGGCATTGAATGGAACTGTAGATTCCTTTATTGTTATTGTGTCATTCTTATTGCACCCTTTCGAATCGGTTACAAATACTGTGTATGTGCCGCGGGATAGCCCGGTGATAGAAACTGTTGTTTGTCCGCCGGGCTGCCATAGATAAGTATAAGCAGGAGTTCCCATTGTAGCGGTAATTGAGGCCGATCCATCCTGATCGCCTTTGCATGTTACGGGTTTATGGTTTGTGATGTTTGCCTGCAATATGCCTGGTGGTTGTGTGATTATTGTTGCCGTTGTTGCAGAGCAACCATTTTGATCAGTTACATTAACCGTATAATTACCTGCTACCAAATTGCCCGCTGTAGCAGTTGTTTGTCCGCCGGGTTGCCAGTAATAAGTGTACTGTGGTGTTCCGCCACCGGCTGAAACTGTGGCAGATCCGCTGTTACCGCCTGAGCAGCTTACACCAATGGATGAGGTAATGGATGCATTAAGTGCAGATACTGGTTGGGTAATTGTTACCATTTGTTGTACAGAACAATTCCTTGCATCTATAACTTTTACCGTATATGAGCCTGCGCTCAATCCCGTTGCTGTCTGATTCGTTTGTGCAGGGGACGTACTCCAGGAATAGCTGTAATTAGCAGTGCCTCCGATTGGTGTTACAGTAGCTGTGCCACTTTCCTTGCCATAACAGGCAACATTGCTTTGGCTGGCTATACTGGCTGTAAGAGGTGTACTTGGCTGTGTAATTGTTATTGTTTGTTGTGCAAAGCAATTCTGACTGTCTGTTAGAGTTAATGTGTATGTTCCAGCCGAAAGTCCTGTAACAGTTTGTCCGGTTTGTCCGGGAAGTGTACTCCACGAGTAAGTATAATTGGGTGTTCCTCCACTGGCTGCTATTGTAGCCGTTCCGTTTGTATTCCCAAAGCAATTAACATCCGTCTGAGATGAAATGTTGATTGCCAATGCGGGTGGTTGGGTAATAGTTACAATAGTAGTCCATGTACATGTAGTATCACTGATAGCAACAGTATAAATTCCTGCCGAAAGCCCTGTTGCTGTTGCTGCATTCTGCGCAGGTACTGTGCTCCATGAATAAGCAAACGGTCCTGTTCCCATCGGGGCAACAGTTGCGGTGCCATTAGTGTTTCCGTTGCAGCTGATATCTGTTTTATTTACTGAGGCAGCAAATGCGCATATAGGAGTGCAGGCCCCTTTGGCAAAAGGGATTGCAGCGGTACATGATGTGAGAGTTGCCTTTGCACAAACGGGAATTGAACCGCAATCGGTAACATTAGTGGTAGGATAAGCATAAGCAGGTGATTCAGTATCTAAATATTTTGCTCCCGCTCCGGCACCACTGGCATCACATATATCGAGATAACCTGATAAAGGAACTCCATTGAGTGTTGTTGAGATACCACTTACGAGAAGATATCCCCGTTCTGTTGCTGAGGCACCTCCAAACAAAGTACCATCGTCCTGAACAAAATTAGTAGTGAAAATAGTGCCCCCTGATATGATAATATTGCCGGTGCTGTTACGCTTCCAAAGTGAATCACCCACTGTTATACATCCACTATTTGTCAATGAAGAAATAATATCAATATTATCTGTAATATTTAGAATTGCTCCGGCCCGGTTGTATAAATTACCATTTGAAACAGTACCCATATACAGCCGCCCAAGCACTTCTATTTTACCATAATTGGTTATATCAGCGGTATAAAATACTTCGCCACAAATCCGGATATATCCATCCGCCTGATTAGTAATGCTGCGTGTAATGGATCCAGTGCTCAGGTTCGCTAAAAGCTGACCTGTTATTATTATGTTACCGGAGTTATCAATCAATCCCTCAATATGGGCGTTGCCACGAATATATACGGTGGAGCCGGGATAGTTTATGAAAGCGGATGCGGTAGTAGTTAAAGGATTTGTTAGAGTGGTTTTCAGAAAATTTCCTGAATTTGTTATTTCCATCAATCCGCAATTCTCAATATGTCCCTGTATGGAAATATTTCCAAAAACTGATAAGCGCCCTCCTGTGATATTCAAATATGGTTCCTGGGAGGTGGAAGATGATATTTTAGTAAAAGTTCCGGCGGTCGAAGAGATAAATCCTGCGTTTGAAACAGGTCCTTCTATCCGGATATTACCTGATGTCGTAAGTCTTGCAGCGGGTCTGTTATAGAAAGGCTCCCCTGTCCCTGTTTTGGTATACGTTCCATTTGTGGATGTAATTGTCCCATAATTATCAGTTGTCCCCTCTATGTTTATATTACCTGCTGCAGTAATTGTCCCTGTAGATTGATTAGTAATATAATATGTTGATCCTGTAGTAAGTTTAGTGATGGTTCCCTCGGATGATATGGATCCCGAGTTAATCATCTTATCCATAAAAATATTTCCAGCTGATGTTGTAATAGAGCCGGTTGCATAATTATTGGTAGCGCCTGTTGTAGCGGTTAGGGTAATATTTCCTGCAGCAGATAATATGCTTCCGTAATTACTAAAAGAACTGGTAGTATAATCAAGAACAATGTTTCCTTTTATATTCAGTGAAGCCCCTGCTTTATTTGTAAATCCCAACCCGGATATCCAGCTAAACCCTGAAATTGAAGTAGTAATGGTTCCTGAATTTATTACCTCGGTGGTTGTAAACGTTCCACTGCCGGTATGGTTGATAGTTCCGTTATTAGTAAGTGTACTCACATTGATTGTTGCCGTACCTTCAGTACACAATGTTACACCGGCATTTACCGTAAGTGTACCTGTAAGAGAAGTGCCGGTTGCAACACGGCTGTTAACACTAATTGTTTTATTGGCACCACTAATAGTAGGCCAAGCAGCATTGCATTGAGAATAAGAGATTGTTGTTTTACAAATGAAAAAAACAAAAATCAATTTAATATTTTGTAATAATATCTCAGGATATTTCATGGTTGATGTTTTACAATGTTGTGTACAGGGAGCTTTAATAAATGAATTTTTTTTTATTATAAATCCGTCGAATCTTTACAAAAACAATTTACTATTTAATGATCATCACTTTTCTTTGCACTTTATCTCCATCCGATGTATTCAACTTCATAAAATAAACACCGGCTGATAGCCCGGATGCATCCATGGTATATTTATAAGTGCCGGCTGTCAAATAACTTTGAGTCAATGTATTTATCTTCTGACCATAAACATCATAAACACATAGCTCAATGTATGATCCGGTAGTAATATCAAAATCAACAATCACTCGATCACTTGCCGGAGTAGGATATATTTCAAAATTTCTGATCCTCTGGTTTATTGACTCAATACCTGTTGCACATGATTTAAGGATCATTTCCGGAGGGCCACATGCCGGAGGAATTGTACTAATACTCATAGTATATATACCTCCTTCCAGCGTACCCTGAGAGATCGTTCGGGTTGAGCTTCCATTCGATATAATCGTCCTCATTAATTCTGTCTGGTCGTTTACATGGTCCAGGTTATTTGCATGCCCGAACTCATGCAATATGGCTGTTCTGAAATCATATTGACTATTTGTCGGAGGATTGGAGCCAAAATTCCAGGTATATCCGCTTGGGGCCTTCGGATTAATGGACATATCCATCAATTGTCTGCTCCATATAGAATTTGAATTACATTTGGTATAGTTAACCCATGTGGTTATTAATACCCCTACTTGCATAGATGGATCCATAAATACAACAGTTTCTGTGTCATTACTAACCACAGCGGATGTCGTTGGAGCTCCAATTCTAAAATTCACACCTGTTGCACAAGTCCATGTATCTATTGCCCATTGGATAGATTCTTTTAGGCTGACGTTATTATTTACAGCATTATTCAGATGAAAAGTATAACCACCCAGTCCGTTATAATCGTTCAGGGTTGACGAAAATATTCCTCCGAATGAATTATTGTTATAAGCTTCCATATAGTTATACTTTATGGAAAGCTTACCAGTACTTGTTGCAATCCCCGCACTATTTCCTACCTGGATAGTTCCTGTCCCTGTTTTATATCCGGTATAAATATCGGACGGAATATATACTTGTATTTTGGTGTCAGACCATGACACAAAATAAGGAGCTCCCGTTTGTTTAAATCGTGTACTTGGGGCCTCCGATTTTACAAAGGCCACATAATCGGTAGGTTGCCTGGTAGCACCAAAACCTGTTCCGTTTATTGTTAGTATTTGTTTAATGCCTCCCGAACCACTTGTAGGTGTAAAGGATGTTATTACCGGTGCGGCGGTGGCTTTTTTATTCAAACCACCTGTTGGTTTCTTTAGTTCATATTGCTTCAGCTCCTTAAAATTAGATTTGAGTTGAGAGGAGATTGTATTATATACTACATTAATATTTTCATATTGACTGAAGATGTCATTTGCCGTTCCGGTATTTTCATCATACTGTATCATTCCCTGGGCGCCTGCATACATTGAATATGTTGTTGCCGATGCAGCACTCGATGATAGTATTGTTCTTTTATCAAACTCTTCTGTAAAAAACAGTCCGATATCTCCTGCTGAAAGATTCAAACTTGTTGTGCTGGTTATTACCTGATTTTCTGTGAAGCCACCCTGGCTTATGATTTCCACATGGTTTTTATATATTTCTCCCTTAAACACTTTATATACTTCAACCATAGCTGAGGTATATAACATTCCGTGCGAATCGTTCCAAAATGATTTTGTTTCTAGCACTCTGCCTTCAATTATCGCTTTTGAATTAGTGATTCTGTCTGCGATTGGTACTTCGTAGAAAAGTCCGGCAAATGAAGAGATCGAAACCGATATCATTAGTAAACAAAAAAGCGATCGCGGTATTGCCCTGCTATAAAATTGTTTTCCATTGTTTGCCTGCCCTCTTGCCGCTAATAATTTAATTGTCTTTTTCATGGTTTTTGATTTAAATCGTTATTGCTATTTGTTTAAAAAAGTTTCATTTCACCAAACTCACATGTCCCACATAATTATGTTTCTTATCAAAAATGTCTATAAGTTTAACTTTCCATACATAGACATCCTGTTGAGCAATGTTTCCGCTGTTTGAGTTCAGGTCAGCTCCCCCTGGCATTACTTTTCCATCCCATTTACAGGCAGAAGGCATACAATCCTGACCCATTCTGTCCCAGTCCGTATTTTTCCCAGCGTATTGGCAATCCCAGATCAGGTTGCCCCAACGGTCGAATACCCAAATACCGTATTCCTTTATACCCCTTCCCTTACCAAAGAAATATTCATTCCCCCCATT
>JACPDY010000096.1 GCA_016183775.1 Bacteroidota bacterium | reverse complement strand
TTATAGAAAATCAGCCGCTTAGTACTAACCTTGACAATCCCGAAGCGCTAAGCTATCTTCGCCTAACGGACGAGCAAGAAAAAGGGGATTTAGTAGTAAACCATTTTGAAAAAAGTGTCCAGTTATTAGGGGGCTAAGACAGGATTTACTTTTTGAAGGGCTTCCTGAGAAATTCCCTGAGAAATTTAGTCAACTCATTCTGTTGAGAGTTAAGATTGAAAAATGGTGGATATTAAATATTGACATTCCAACCAATCCCGATTTTGATTCATCCCCGGAAATAAAGGAAGATGAAATAATGACATCATCACAAATTTGGAATCAAATTATTTTTGATATGCTTTCGGGTGATGAAAAGAAGGCATCATTCTATAAGAAAGAATTTCTAAAGACTTTTTAAAAACAGATGGCCAAACAACCTGAACAAATATTAGAAGAACAATTGGTTGCTCAACTGCAAAGGCTGGGTTGCGGGTTGGTACAAGAGAGTGCAGCTGAAAACTTTAACTTCATTCGTAAAATGGCGCTCAATATTATTCGCAAGAAAAAAGATGGCAAAAGAAGTCTTCATAGAAAAAGGCTAAATGCCGCATGGGACATTGATTACCTTGGTGGTGGCCCTGGACTCGACCCCCGGATCCTTTTTAATTTCTCCCATGTTTCTTATAAGAAACATGGGAGAAATAAGGACTCAACTCAATTCTGCGCTTGCGCCTCAGGTTTCGGCATAAGCACCTTTCTCGATAATTTGAATTTACCTGTCTTCGGATCAGTACCAATGAGTTTTACTTTTACAACATCACCTTGTTTCAATATACCATCCAGGTTTTCTAATCTGCGATGATCAACTTCAGAGATATGTAAAAGACCGTCTTTGCCCGGCAGGAATTCAACAAATGCGCCGAAGGCAACAATTGTTTTCACTTTTCCTTCGTATACTTCGCCTACTTCAGGGGTGGTGGTAATGCCTTTGATCTTCGCGATAGCTTTGTCTATCGATTCTTTATCAGTTGCTGCTATGTCAATAACACCAGTCTCTCCAACTTCTTCGATCATAATAGTGCAACCCGTTTCACGCTGCATTTCCTGGATAACTTTTCCACCAGGGCCGATGATTGCTCCGATAAATTCTTTCGGAATAACCATTTTTACAATGCGTGGAGCATGTGGTTTGTAGTCTTCACGAGGTGCGCTTATCACTTTGGTCATTTCACCTAAAATGTGAAGGCGGCCGGCTTTGGCTTGCGCTAAAGCTTCTTCCAGCACTTTGTATGATAAACCATCCACTTTAATATCCATCTGGCAGGCAGTGATACCATCTTTGGTACCCACTACTTTAAAGTCCATATCACCCAGGTGATCTTCATCACCAAGTATATCCGACAAAACCGCGTATTTTTTTGTTTTACTGTCGCTGATCAATCCCATAGCGATACCTGCAACAGGTTTAGCCATTTTAACACCGGCATCCATCAGTGCAAGTGTTCCTGCACATACGGTTGCCATGGATGACGATCCGTTTGACTCAAGAATATCCGATACAACACGAACGGAGTAAGGGATATCTTTCGGCAGCATTTGCTTTAAACCACGCATAGCCAGGTTACCATGTCCCACTTCCCTGCGGCCTGTTCCGCGCATCATTTTTACTTCACCTGTTGAGAAAGGAGGGAAGTTGTAATGAAGCAGGAACCTGTTTTTTCCGTTTATAAATGCGCCGTCAATAATCTGTTCGTCAAGTTTTGTTCCCAGTGTAACTGTAGTTAACGATTGAGTTTCACCACGGGTAAACACCGCTGATCCGTGCGCGCTTGGCAGGTAATCCACTTCGCACCATATAGGACGTATCTGTTCCAGCTTGCGGCTATCCAAACGTGTACGCTCGTTCAATACAGATTGACGCACGGCTTCTTTTTCAATGTCGTGGAAATATTTATTCAGCAAGAAAGCTTTTTCTTTTTTCTGCTCATCGGAAAGTGTTGCACTGAATTCCGCACGGATAGCTTCGAATAGTTCTTTGCGTTTGCTTTTGTTGGCATGGCCGGCTTTGGCAACAGCATACATTTTATCGAAACAGGCTTTGTTGATCGTTTCTCTTAATTCAAGGTCGCTTGTTTCGTGAACATAAGTGCGCTTGGTTGTTTTACCGACTTTTTTAGCCAGTTCCAATTGTGCTTTCACTTGTATCTTGATCGCTTCATGTGCAACTTTTATTGCGGCAAGCATATCCGCTTCAGAGCATTCTTTCATTTCGCCTTCAACCATGTTTACATCATGTTCAGATGCGGCAACCAGAATTTCCATATCGGAGCTTTCAAGTTCAGTACGGGTTGGGTTGATAACAAATTTTCCGTTGATACGCGCTACGCGTACTTCAGAGATAGGCCCGTTGAAAGGAATATCAGATACAGCAATAGCTGCGGAAGCAGCTAAGCCTGCAAGGGAATCAGGCATAATTTCTTTATCGGAAGAGATCAGGTTAATTAACACCTGCGTGTCTGCGTGATAATCTTCAGGAAATAAAGGACGAAGTGCGCGGTCAACCAGTCGGCTGATGAGAATTTCATAATCGGATAAACGTGCTTCACGTTTAAAGAAGCCTCCGGGGAAACGGCCAACAGAGGCGTATTTTTCCTGGTAGTCAACAGTAAGCGGCATAAAATCGACATTCTCTTTCGCGTCTTTATTTGAAACAACAGTTGCGAGTAACATGGTATTGCCCTGGCGTACAACAACGGAGCCATTGGCCTGTTTGGCTAATTTGCCGGTTTCGATTGTAACAATACGCCCATCTCCAAGATCGAACGATTGTGTAATTGCAGTTTGTGACATCTTTTTTTGTTTTTAATCCCGCCGGATGCGGTGGTTTATATTTATTTTTCGTTTATTATTTCTGGTTTTAGTATGCTTGCGAAAACTTCACACATCTTCCTTTTTAAGCACAAAAGCATCCGCAATTAGGCAGATGCTTTTAATGTATATATATCAGTAAATGGAATTACTTTCTGATGTCGAGTTCTTTAATGATTGCACGGTAGCGGGCTATTTCTGTTTTTTTCAAGTGATCCAAATGACTTCTTCTTTTACCAACAAGGTTAAGAAGTGAACGTTGAGTGCTCACATCCTTTGGTGATTTTTTCAGGTGCTCGGAAAGATGATTGATGCGGTGAGTGAACAACGCAACCTGGCCTTCTGCAGAACCTGTGTTTTTTTCAGATTTGCCGTGCTTTTTGAAGATTGATTTTTTTATTTCAGCAGTTAAATACATCGTCTTTGATTTTAAAATTTATAAAGGATTGCAAAGATAAGCGATTCTTTTAAATGGACAAGCTTAAATTTGGTCAATATTCATTGAAAATTGGGCAAAATTGAATAGGAAATATGGGTCAGGGTTACTAGTTTTTGAACATGACCAAAAATTGTGAAAGCTTGATTTTCAGTTCTTTGCGATTTATTATTTTGTCCAAAAACCCGTGTTCCAATACAAATTCGGCTCTCTGGAAGCCTTTGGGAAGGTCTTTACCTATTGTTTCCTTTACAACACGCGGGCCGGCAAAGGCTATAAGTGATTCGGGTTCGCCTATGTTAAGGTCGCCAAGCATGGCGAATGATGCAGTAACTCCTCCTGTAGTAGGATCGGTTAATAATGAAATGTAAGGAATGCGTGCATCGGCTAACAATGTAAGCTTTGCGGATGTCTTGGCCATTTGCATCAATGAGTACGCAGCTTCCATCATACGGGCTCCACCTGATTTGGAGATAATCATTAAGGGGATATTATATTTCAAACAAAAGTCAATGGCTCTGGAAATTTTTTCACCGACAACAGATCCCATAGAACCGCCGATAAAATTGAAATCCATGCAGGCAACTACCAGGTCATTTCCGTCTACCTTACCGGCCACCGTACGGATAGCATCTTTTAATTCAGTTTTCTTCTGTGAATCAGCAAGACGGTCGGTATATTTTTTTGTGTCTTCAAAATTCAATGGGTCGCCGGCTGATAGATTTGGGTTCAGCTCGGCATATTCGTTATTGTCAAAAATTATCTTAAAGTATTCCGCTGATCCTATACGTTCATGGTAATCGCAATGCGGACAAACATACATTCCATCCGCATGTTCGTTTGACGGAGTTATTTTTTTGCAGGAAGGACATTTATACCATAGTCCTTCAGGAGTACCTTTTTTCTCCTTTGTACTGGTTTTAATTCCTTTTGTTATCCTTTTATACCAACTCATTGTGGAAATTAAAAATTATGAATTAAAAATTAAAAATGAAAATCAATCAACAGAATCTTAATTCTCAATTTTTAATTCTTAATTAATTGCTTCAGGCAATTGTTATGTCCTTATTCAAATACACATCCTGTATCGCATTAAGCAGGGCTACTCCCTCTTGCACCGGTTTTTGAAATGCTTTGCGGCCGGCTATCAGGCCTTGTCCGCCTGCACGTTTGTTAATAACTGCTGTAGTTACAGCTTCTGCCAGGTCGGAGGCACCTTTTGATTCACCGCCTGAATTGATGAGTCCAATACGGCCCATATAACAGTTTACAACCTGGTACCGGCACAGGTCGATCGGGTTATCTGTTGTAAGGTCAGAGTATACTTTACTGCTTGTTTTGCCGAAATTAATTGCGGTATACCCGCCGTTATTGGTCGGAAGTTTTTGTTTGATAATATCTGCCTGGATGGTAACACCGAGGTGATTGGCTTGTGATGTCAGGTCAGAGGCAGTATGATAATCAATGCCATCTTTTTTGAAACCATTGTTGCGCAGGTAGCACCACAATATTGTGGCCATGCCTAATTCGTGTGCCTGCTGAAACGCATTGGCGATCTCTGTGATCTGACGGGATGATTCATTGGATCCGAAATAGATTGTTGCACCTATAGCTGCTGCGCCCATATCGTGAGCTCCTTTCACGGTTCCGAAAAGGATCTGGTCGAATTTATTGGGATACGACAAAAATTCGTTGTGATTTACTTTAACGATGAATGGGATCTTATCCGCGTATTTTTTTGATACCGCGCCAAGCACACCATAAGTTGATGCAACAGCGTTACAGCCACCTTCAACAGCAAGCTTCACAATATTTTCGGGGTCAAAGTACATTGGATTTGGCGCAAATGAAGCGCCGGCAGAATGTTCTATCCCCTGATCAACGGGGAGTATGGAAACATATCCTGTTTTTGCCAAACGTCCGTGGTTATATATTCTTTTCAGATTATTCAATACTTTTTCGTTACGGTTACTTATTCCGAAAATGCGGTCAACAAAATCGGCACCCGGTAAATGCAGCTGCTCCTTTGTTATTGTTGTACACTTATGGTTCAATAATTTATCTGCACTTGCACCTAATAGTTCGGCAATTTTTGAATCAGCGACTTTTGCGGTAGACATTTGTTTAAAATTTATTGTTAAAAAACTAGTTACAAGCCGGTATTAATTTTACTGTGTATGGCCTTTCTAAGCTTCCTGAAAGCGGGAAACGGAACGCAAACCTACATGATTTTTTTTCAAAACACACATAAACTTTAATGAAAAAAATCATGTACGGTTCCTTCTGACCTTAATAACTTCAAATTTTTACAGAAGAAACGAGCATGTATAATTTACACAAAGAGTTGTGAATATAAAAATACGAGTTCCACTTGACCTTCAGCATATTATAAAATATGTTCAAGTGAAAGCTAATAAAAAATAGTTTATGCCGCTATATTTGCAAGTGGTTGATATTCAGAACATAAAATGAGTCAACAGGCTTTTATAACTGCTTTTTAAAACGGATAACCAATACCCAGGTTGAAGTTTGTGAAAGAGTAGCCACTGGTATGGTTTTTTTGAAAATCTATTTTCCATTCATTGTCAAATAAGTGCTTTATAACCCAACGGTCGCCTTCAGCAAACTGTGGGTCGCATACTTTTATTCCCAGGTCGAAGCGGATTATAAAAAAGCTGAAATCAAGTCGTGCGCCGATACCTGAGCCGATAGCGATCTCTTTATAAAAGCGATCGGGCTGAAAGTTCCCACCTATAGAACCTGCACTTTGTTTCAGCAGCCAGATATTTCCGGCATCTACAAAAAATGCCCCGTTAAGTTGTCGTAACATCTTAAAACGGTATTCAACATTTCCTTCCATTTGCATTTCACCGATCTGGTCAAAATTGAAACTGGCAGGATATGAGCCCGGTCCCAGGGAGCGTATTTGCCAGGCCCGAATACCATTTGCGCCGCCCCCGTAAAAACTCTTTTCAAAAGGAAGGGATTGAAGATTGGCTAAGGTTTTACCTATTCCTCCGGTTGCCCTGAATACCAATTGATGGTACTCGGCCATTTTTTTATAATACCTCAGATCAATATCCACACGCAGATATTGCGAATAAGGAACATTCAGTACCTGATAACTGCCATTTACATCTTTGCGTACACCCGCAAGATTATCAAAAGCACGCAGGAGGTTCCCTGAAGTCTCAAAGTTAAAACGTAGGTAACGGTGGTTCCTGTTTTTTTGGATCACCTGGTCATTAAATATAAAACTATACCGTGTATCTGTAACAAGGTGGGGTTGATAGCTGTTCTTGATAAGAATATTTTTACTGTTGTCAATT
>JACPDY010000095.1 GCA_016183775.1 Bacteroidota bacterium | reverse complement strand
GAGTTACAAGAAAGCATATAAATGGATAAAAGAGCTTCAGGTAAGCTATCCTACTATGTTTTATCATTGGACAATTTTTAAATCAACTTGATTGAATGACAAGAGCCGTATGAAGTGAGGCTTCACGTACGGTTCTGTGAGAGGCTTAGGGTGAAACTCCCTTTGCCTACTCGACCGCAAAGTAAAATAGTGATTAAGGAAAGATTATTTTTAAGTTGTGTTCTTTGAAATAGAAAAAACGGAAGCGGTCGCAGAGTGCAACTCTTGCGGATCAGCAATTTTTCAAGAAATTTTATTTTTGCAAAAAAATTAAAAATTGCATTAGCAAAATAAATTATCCTATTTACAACCTGCAGGGCAGTTTAAAAACCGAACAGGTTGATATGGGTGCCGACGGAACTGTTGAAATGGCTTACGACTACCAATATGATGGTTGGAATCGCTTATCAGTAGTTTCGGCAAATGGGCAGGCGCTGGCAAGTTACCAGTATAATGACGCGCTTGGCCTGGTAACTGTTGAGCGGCATTTGGGTGAAACCGTGGGAGCGTGTCCGCAGGCAACAGTAAGTACACAGCAATACAGTTATGATGACCGGGACAGGTTAACTTCCATGACCAGTGACCTGTTCGATGAATACCTGTATTACGACAGCCAACACCCGCAAACAGCAACCGATAATTTTATTGTGAGTGCAAGCAACAATTACAATGGCAATATAAACGCCCTTAAAGCCGTTTACAAGTTTAACAACACAACAAACGCTTCAACACTTAACATGGCTTTTAGCCAACCCACAATTTATGGTTATAGATACGACAGTCTAAACAGGCTTACCTCTGCCGATGCCAGCGTAATGGAAAACTTAGTAAGCGCAGGCCCTGCAACACCTGCCCGCTTGTACGGTGATGAAAATTATACATACGACCGTATCGGGAATATAAAAAAGCTGAACAGGTATCTGTACAATTCACCGGCATCGGTAACAGCGGGAGCCACAAACGAGGCGGATAGCTGGACGTATGGATACACCACAGGCACCAACAAACTTTCAAGGATTGACCAGATCGGCGAGGTGCTCTCTGCCCTCATCGGGCAATACACATACGACCAAAACGGGAATGTACGAACCGACACCAAACGCTCGGTTAACCAAACCACTTATGGTCGTGCAAACCTGCCGACCTTGATGACCATTGATAACAAAACAGCAACATATCTTTATGGGGTTGATGACAACCGTTTATACAAAAAAAGGTTGAACAACTCCAGCAGCACTGTTGAAGACGAAGCCTATTATTTAAAGGATGCTGCTGGCCGTGATGTGGCAATACTGAATTTGCTCAACAGCACAACAGATTATTATGTATACGGTAAGCAGCGCATAGCCAAACTACAAGGTGGCAGCACGCAATATTACACAACAGACCATTTAGGTAATACGCGTGTTACTTATACAGCCACAGCAAACTGTGTACCTCCGTTAAACAATAACCCACCAATATTAACTGTACAGCAAACTGTATTGAATGTGAATGATTATTTTCCTTACGGCAAAATACTGAGGAGTTATGTTAGTAGTAGTGATGAAAAATTTGGCTACCAGAATTCGGAGCGCGAACTTGAAATATCCAATAATGACTACTATACTTTATTCAGAGGTTTAGATGCAGAAACAGGTCGCTGGAAACAAGTAGACCCGAAATGGAGCCAAAGCTGGAGCCCTTACGCATCTATGAATTGCAACCCCATACTTTATAACGACCCATTGGGAGATATAGTAGAGTACGAAAATTTTGGCGATCGTTTAAGAGTTGGAATTAGAAGAATATTCGATAGCGATTTCAGAAGTAGGTTCAACAATTGGAAGGCGGATGAAAGTAACACTTATACTTTCAGACATTCGTCTGATTCTCCTGATTTAGGTCAGGCCCGTTCAAGCATGGGACCGCCTTCATTTAGCGGGGGCAATAATCAATGGAATGTGAGATATAGTAACGTGGGGCATTTTGAACAAAAGGGGATTGAAGCGCTTGGAACACGGACATTAACCATTGGAGATAATAATTCTAATAATTCTACCAGCACACAAGAATTAAAACGGGTTGTGCCAGGAAGTCAGGTTATAATTTCACCACTGCCACATCCAGACCAATTTACGTTTACAAATCAGAATGGAGCGCAAGTGTTCCAAGGAACTTTTGTTCGTGGAAATGCTGGAGATAATTATGCCACAATGCCTGGTCTTGCACCTGTAACAACGCTTACGGTTGGTGTAACAGGTAGTACTACCACTACAAATTTTACAATACCAAACGGAACAACAAGTTTAACACTAAATCAAAACACCACAAATCCTTGGCCATACACAACGGCTAGTGGAAATAGTGCTGTTTCAAATTTTCCTAATTCACAATGGAATGTAACCTATACAAGATATAGGCTTTCATTACCGGTACTTAGATAGGATATGGTAAAAAGTATAAAAAAAAATGCATTGTTATTACTACTTATTGTAATAACATCATCATCAAAAGCACAGAAGGGAAAGGATATTTTAAAATGTGCCGATACTGTAATTGTAATATTCAACAAGTACGAAGATTTTAAAAAGCCTTTTGTAAGAGATTTATATAAGGGATACTACCTAAATGATACAATATATTTCGTAAAAAATAAGAAGGCTAAAAAGTATGGAGTATCTGCATTGGACGCATGTAACGGAGTCAAGCTAAATATATGTAGAGACAAAACATATTTTAAATTTTATGACAAAAAGGAACTGAAAATAGCGGAGGGCAATTGGTACATAGAAGGATTTGTGGGCGCTTACAAAGAATACTATAAAAGCGGCAGAATAAAAGAAAGTGGCACTTACAACGGAGATGCTAAGGAAAAGGCGTGGACTTATTATAACGAAGAGGGCAAAGCCATAAAAGAAGAAGTTTACGAGAGTGGAAAACTCCTGTCGAGTAAAAATTTAGCTGAAGACAAGAAAAATAAGCCTTAATTCAATTTAATTCAATAATTTTAAAAGTAGTGATCAATAGCCCCCTGATTTTAATCAGGGTTTTTGGTATGAAAGTACGAAGTGTGCCATGAAACAATAGACCTGTAAGTTTATTGTATGTTGTATAAAAGATGATAGTAGGTCTATCACAGTCGCTGTGTAAGCAGAGGCTGTAAACCGCCTCTCGGTGCTGGTTTAGTAATAAATTGGTATTG
>JACPDY010000094.1 GCA_016183775.1 Bacteroidota bacterium | reverse complement strand
CAGATGAAACTGACATCAGCATCAAGGACAAAGAGTTGAGCCATAGAGCTCGCAAGTGAAATTTTTAAATTCCGGATGCTTTTTCAACTCAAAAAAGAATAAAAATTAATGTCTAACTAAAAATATGTTCAAGTGAAAACAACTAAGATTATTTACTGGACAACAACAATTTTATTCGCAGCCTTTATGACTTTTTCGGCTATCCCCGATATATTAATGGCTGATGACGCGATAAAGTTTATGATACATTTAAATTACCCGGTTTATTTTATTCCCTTTATCGGAGTGGCAAAGCTATTGGGTGCCGTGGCCATACTTATTCCCGCGTTCAAAAAAATTAAAGAATGGGCGTATGCCGGTCTGTTCTTTGATCTGATAGGAGCAGTGTACTCCATTATAATGATAGATGGTTTTCAACCGGGTATGCTTGTGATGGTTGTTATTTTTGGTATTGCAATTACCTCTTATATATACAACCAAAAGTATCATGCAGACAGTACAGCCTAAATATAAATACAAGCCATATTAAAATTATGAATATTGTGTGACAGGTACGTTTGAGCTTGTCGAAAACGTGTGAGGGATTGCAGGCACTACATTTCGGCTCATTGTGGCGGAACGCAATTTTTTAATTGATGGGGTATCTGACATTTAAAGTCAGAACCCAAAACCTATTCCCAAAGCGGGCCAGTATAGTACTCCGCCCATGTTTGTTGAATAAAACACAGAGAATCCGCAGCGGGTAAATAAACCTTTTGGTCCGTTTCTTCTCCAGCCAAGTGCAGCGGAATAATTAATGTACTGATCTGAATCGGGCACAATGGCTGCACCGCCTTCAAAAAAATTAATTCGTTTTCCTTTTAATATTGATATCCCAACCGGAACAAGTGTTACATTGGGAAAAACAGTTAATCCAACGCGGGCGCTTAAACCAAAACCGTTTTTATTTATCAGGCGGGCTTCGTAGTTGACCGAATAAAATAAACTGGAACCCGGCGCTTCAACGTAAATGGTATTTCGGGGATAATGCTTTACCTGTTTTTCCTGTGCACAAAGCAGAGAAGTAAAAAATATGTATAAAGCAGCTAAATTTATTTTCCTGCACCTCTTACACCCCAAGGTCCTTGAAAATATATTTTTATCAACCTGCATTATCCCGAATTAGATTATTATATACAATTTCAAAAATATATATGGGAAAAACCTGCCTGACCGGCAGGTTTAGAGCTTTCGTGCTTTAGTGGCCAAAATCTAATTGCCACTAAAACACAAAAACACTAAAACCCACAAAAAAGTTTATTCGATATAAACTCTATTAGTTCAAAATATATCTTTAATATACTATAAACCTCTTTCAAATATCTTTTAATTTCGACATAAATTAATGATAAATATCACGTTTCTTTATGATCATATTCATGCCTGCAAGCTATAAATACAGGCATTTTTGTTAGTAAATAAAATAGCCATCACGCTAAAAGAGGTAAGCAAGATAAATATAGTGTTGTCCCTGTCTGCGGACTGCCGACAGGCGGGCATCTGACAATTGAAATAAAAAATATACACAGATGACTAATAAATTTAAAATGCTGAATACATCCTGGAGTATTTTTTTGGATGAAATTGGTGCGATTTCCCGTTTTACAGGTCGTTTTTTTATTGAAGCTTTTAAGCCGCGCCAGGAGTTTAGGGAATTATTCAAACAGGCATTTATAATTGGTTATAAGTCTTTATCTCTTGTTGGGATCACCGCGTTTATTATGGGGTTGGTGCTTACTATCCAATCGCGGCCAACATTGGCCGAGTTTGGCGCGGAGGCCTGGCTGCCGGCAATGGTTTCGGTTTCAATAGTCAGAGAGATCGGTCCTATGATAACGGCTCTTATTTGCGCAGGTAAAATTGGTTCAAGCATTGGCGCCGAGCTGGGTTCAATGAAAGTTACCGAACAAATTGATGCCATGGAAGTGTCGGGGACCAACCCCTTTAAATACCTGGTGGTTACACGTGTGCTGGCTTCAACCTTTATGCTGCCTATGCTTGTTATTGCGGCGGATACAATCGGTCTTTATGGTTCATACCTATTCAGTAACCAGATTTTTGAAAAACTTACCTATGGCGACATAACTCCATCTATCATTAAATCTGTTTTCTTCGGATTCGCGATCGGTATTGTGGGCTGCTATAAGGGATACAATTCAAACAAAGGAACAGAAGGAGTGGGACAATCAGCGAACTCGGCAGTAGTGGTATCATCATTGCTGGTTTTTATTATTGACCTGTTGGCGGTCCAGATATCGGATGCTTTAGGGTTAACGTAGGGGGAGGCAGGTTGTCGGTTGTCAGTTATCAGTTATCAGTTGTCAGTTGTCGGTTATCAGTTATCGGTTGTCAGAGAACAAGACTTATGCAGGCTTTGGCAGAAGGGATGAAAAGTAGTAAGTAAAAGGAATTATTTATAATGGAGACGGTAATACATATAGAAAAGTTAAAAAAAAAATTTGGTGAGAATAAAGTTCTGTGCGGGTTTGATTTTAATTTAAAGAAGGGAGAGAACGCAGTAGTATTGGGACGTTCAGGATCGGGGAAGTCGGTTTTGATAAAATGTATAATAGGTTTAATAAAACCAGATGAAGGAAGCATAAGTGTAATGGGCAAAAATATAACAGGAATGAATCACGATGAGTTGGATAGGATGAGGGTAAAGATCGGTTTTTTATTTCAGAGCAATGCCTTGTATGATTCGATGACAGTCCGTGAAAATCTTGAATTTCCGTTACGCAGGCATTGGATAGAAAAATCGCGTAAAGAAGTGAATGAATTGGTAATGGAAGCTCTAACCAATGTAGGATTAGCGGATACAGTAGATATGATGCCTGCGGAGCTATCGGGAGGGATGAGAAAACGTATAGGCCTTGCCCGTACGTTAATATTAAAGCCGGAAATAATACTTTATGATGAACCAACAACCGGTCTTGATCCCATAACAGGAAGAGAGATCAGTGCTTTAATGCTTGAAATACAAAAGAAATATAATACATCGTCAATCATAATTTCGCATGATATGAATTGCGTGCGAATAACGGCAAATCGCGTAGTTGTGTTGTTGGATGGAATTTGTTATGCCGAGGGAACTTATGACGAATTAAAAAGATCAACTGATCCTAAAATAAAATCATACTTCGAATAAATGGAAAACGAAAAAATCAGAAATATTAAACTCGGGCTCTTTGTATTAGCAGGTACATTGCTGCTTATAATCGCGCTCTATCTTGTAGGAAGTAAAAGAGAGCTGTTTAGTTCCACTTTTCGTGTATCGGCCCGGTTTTATAATGTAAGCGGACTTATGCCGGGTAATAATGTTCGTTTTGCCGGTATAGATGTAGGGACAGTTAAAAGTGTAGAGATCGTTGATGATAGTTCTGTTGTTGTGGATATGGTGATCGAGAAGAAACTGAAACAGTACATTAAAAAGAACGCGATAGCCTCCATTGGTACCGATGGCTTAATGGGAAACAAAATTGTAAACATCAACTCGTCAACCGGTGAAGCCGCGGCGATTGGGGATGGAGATGTATTAAAAACATTAAGGCCGATAGAAACGGATGAAGCTATGCGTACACTTAATTTCACTAACGATAACCTGGCCGGGATTACTGCCGACATGAAGAAAATAACGCAGAAGATAAACAGCAGCAGAGCAATGTGGAAGCTATTGTCTGATACGATCAATACCGATAATTTTAAGCAGATAATATTAAACCTGAGGACGGCAAGTATGAATACCATGAATATTACGGCCGATGCGAAAGGTGTAATGAGTGACGTGAGAGCCGGAAAAGGCACTGTTGGCAGCCTGCTGACCGATACCATGATCAGCGTTCAGTTAAAGTCTATGATCTCAGGTTTAAATTCAACAGGGCAGCGGCTGGATAGCCTGGCAAACGACCTGAACAAGGTTGTTTCACGTGCCAATAAGGGTAACGGAGCATTGAATACAATACTGAGCGATACCGCGTTCTCCAATAATTTAAACAGAAGTATTAAGAATATTGAAAAAGGTGCTGATGGTTTTAACCAGAATATGGAAGCGCTGAAGCATAATTTCCTTTTTCGTAATTATTATAAAAAGCTTGAGAAGAAAAAATAAGGGAATTTCGTTTCCCTATTTCATAAAATTCCAATGAAATCATTTTATACGCTTGTTTCAATTCTTATTTCCGGATTTTGTTTTTGTCAAACAACTTTCCAAAGAACCATTGGTGATTCAGGAATTGAAAACGCTCCGGGTGCTGCATCAACGCATAATAACAATATTATAATAGCCGGTTTTACAAATAGTTTTGGGGCAGGCAAGAGCGATTGTTATGTTGTAAGTATCAATGAGAATGGTGATACCCTTTTTACCCGGACATACGGTGGTGCAGATATCGATGAAGCAAATATGATCATTGAAACAGCCGATCATGGTTTCTTGTTGGCAGCAGAAACATATAGTTTCGGGGCAGGGCAGAAGGATGGCATGATCATTAAAACAGATTCAGCCGGTGAGCTCACCTGGACAAAAGTTTTTGGCAACACGGGTTTTGATGAGGCTTCGGCAGTAGTTCAAACAAAGGATGGAAATTATTTGATCGCCGGAAGTTTGAGTGTACCTGCGGGCAGCGATGATATACTACTTTTAAAGATAGATCAACAGGGCGATACGCTTTGGACAAAAATAATTAGCGGATCCGGTTGGGATTATGCGAATGATGTTGTTGAATTGAATAACAGTGATCTTATTTTTTGCGGATATACATCCAGTTTTTCGGGCACAGCTGATTCTGATCTGTTGATATTCAGAACAGATAAAAATGGGGCTATTAAATGGTGTAAAACTTATGGTAATAGCGGTCAGGAAAAGGGCGGGCACATACACTTAAATAGAGACAGTACGCTTACAATGACCGGCTGGACCATGGATAAAGGAAAAACGGATATGCAGGCTGTTCTTTTAAAAACCGATCTTAACGGAAATATACTTTGGAGCAGGACATACGCAGGTTCCGGTTCGGAATTAATAATGAACATTGTCGATCTTCCATCCGGTGATTTCTTCGCCATGGGTATTACGGATAGTTATGGTGCCGGCAATTTTGACGGATTTCTTTTCAGGGCTAAATCAAATGGCGATACCTTATGGTCAAAAACATATGGAGGCAAAGATCTCGATATGCCTTTCGCTCTCTTTTATACCTCTGATAATGGTTTGATGATGACGGGGGGGACAAGTAGTTTTAAAGACCCTAATGGAGATCTTTATATTGTTAAAACCGATACAAATGGAGTTGGCTCCTGCAATCAATCATCATGCCCTCTTGCTGTTGCTTCGGCTGGTTTCTCTACAGCCAATGTTACATTCTCAATATCTTCAGGAGTTACATATCAAACTGTAAGTCCGGTTTTCGGAAATGGGGGAGGAAGTATTGATGATGTATGTGTGACGGCAATTGATAATCGTCGAATAAATACCCCATTTATTAATTTGTACCCGAACCCGTTTTCATCTTCCTGCACAATTGAGCTTTCAAATGGATTTGTGATAAAGGAAATATACCTGTACAATACCCTGGGACAAAAATTAAATACCAATATCACCATAAATGGTAATATTGGTTTGATTCAAAGAGATGATATGGTTAAGGGTCTTTATCTGCTATCTGTAACAGACATGAATGGTCTTATATCCGCGCAACGAATATCTGTCGAATAGTTTTGTGATCAGAAGTAAGTGATCAATGCGATGCGCTCATGAACATTCAGCTTGCCGTTATCCACAAAGGCTATATCTCCTTCGCTCGCCAGAACAAGCTCTATTACATCATCAACAGCATCCTTTGTGGGTGGCTTAAGCGATTCAGCATTATTCTCCATAATAATTAAACGGTTTCCTTCAACCCTGGCTGTGCAATAATAATCTTTTTCCACAATGAGTAATTGTCCGCGTTTTTCACGTGCTGCAACCCATACATTTTCCATACCGGAAACATACGTTTTTTTACCTATGGCAGCATCCAGTTTTTTTAAAATTTCATCCTGCTTACTTTGCTCTTTTTGCTCAAGCAAGGGCTGAATTGCCTTGTAAATATCAGGTTCAGAGGTATGTTCAAAATTTCCTTCTACATAGCCGGTAATTTTTTTACCGTTATGTGTTATCTTACTGAAGAGCGCGTTTGTTTTTTTTACGCTTAACACAATTATCGGCGCGTCAATTATTTTTGTTTCTTCAGTTAGTGCATGATCAATGGCCCTGAGGTATTTTTCAAAATTCACTTCACTTAGTTTGTCAGCAGTTGAAAAGTTACCCACTTTGCTGTGATGGTCTATCTCAACGGCATCGGCATTCAACGGCATTTTATTTACTTTAACTTCGTTGAGCTGATCATTGAACCCATAATATAATTTATTGTGATTATGACTTATTACCAGAACTGTATAATAACGGCTGTGTTTACCTGCATAGACCAGGTCCCGTATCTCAAATGAATTGTCTATCACGAGTTTTTCACTTACACGAAATGGAAGATTTAACACAACATCATTATCTTTCGACACAAATATGGCAATACTTTCAGATAAATGCTGATAATCAATTTCTTCCACAATTTTATTCAGTTTTTGCATGATCAGATTTGCTGTGTTTTCCGGGTAGTCGCCGAAAAGCTGCGTCTCAGTTTTTTTTAATATTGCCTGTAATTCACCTTTATCAATTTTATGATTCGGGTCGCTTTTGTGAGTTGGTAACAAAATTGAAACCGACGGAGCCGTTTTTTTTGCGTTAATAACCTGGTATGTTGACATGTTATTTGATTTAATTAATATTGATTGATCACTATTTCTATAGTCCGCTCTTTACACGGTCTGTTTTCTTTCTCTCGGCCATATTTTCATTATCGTCAAATTGAGCGGAAATATGTTCTCCTCTTATATCAAAGGATACGATACAACTTTTATAAGCCGGTATATTGGTTTTGGCAATAAAGCCATCATTGTTATAAGTACCGAGGTCTGATGAAGTGCTGGTATTATCGAAGTCAATGAACACTATTTTACCTGTTACACCTGTATTGTTTACGGGTTTTTGATCTTTGCTGTCAAACAGGTATACAAATGTATTTTCCCTGGTAAATAGCAGCTCAACAAAATAATTCTTTGCGGCTTTTAACCTTCCACTGTGAGGAGGTTTGAAATTGTTAAAAAAGTTTTCATTTTGGGCCGTACAAAATGAGCTTAAAATCATTATGGATGATACAAATATACCCATTCTAATCGAGTGAATTGTTTGCATGTGTATTTGATTTTGCGTAAAAATAGGCATGGTAAATTCAACAGTTAATGATTACGCTCAACAAAATAGGTGATATTTATCATTTAATCAGTGCCGATTCTTTGGTCAATTTGCATTATATGGATTGGAATAATAAAACGAATGGACGATAGAAAAATAAGTATTTGGATTGATGGATATGATGACCTGTTCTCTGATTTTGATTCACGTCCGTATTCAGGTCGCTCACTTTCCGATGATTTCACAGGGGAACTTAGAAAAGTATGCCAGGAAACAAATGAATTGATAAGTGAACTTAAATTGGAATTACCGGGCGGCATCAGGAAAGCGGAGGAAGAAGCAGTAATTATAAAAAGACTGAATAATCATATAAAAAAGAATCTTCATCATTATACAATAGCAATCGATAAAATAAAGAAACGGGGCATTGCATTCCTTGTTTTTGGATTTCTGCTAATGATACTGGTAAGTTACCTGTCAATAGCAAAAATTCAATTGTGGGCAGTGAATATTGCTCTTGTTGTGTTTGAGCCGGCAGGATGGTTTTTGGTATGGGCGGGGTTTGATATGCTGCTTTATTCATCCAGGCATGACCGTACCGAATTGGATTTTTATCATAAACTTTCGAAAGCAAAAATACTTTTTGGTTCTAATTAATATACTAAACAAAAATGAAATAGCCATCACGCCAAAAGGCGTGACTAACCGGCATGAATATGGCAGGGCAAACTGCCAGTGGCAGTTTGAGCCGGTAGGTGTGAAAGCTATCTGACAAGCAACAACTTAAAAATCATATACAGATGAAAGCAAAAACAATACTCGAACTGTTGGCGATCAGCACCAACCTGTATGCCTTGTCAAAAGACAAAGAGCTTATGGAAGACCTCTCTGCATTGGCAGTTAAAGGGAAGAATAAATTTGATGACCTGGTTGAAGATATTAAGGAGTCTAATGAGGATGGTATCTTATACCGGCTGACTCATAAAGCTAACCAGGCAAAAGAAGAATTCGAACTCAGAATGGAGGAAATTTCGGAACGCATGTATAAAAAAATGCATATTGCGCATTCCAACGAAATAAAGGAATTGCAGGAACAGGTGAAAGAATTGAATATTGCTTTAGTGGAGGTACAGCAAAAGATAGCTTTTGTTGAACAAAAACTGGATAAAGTATAAAGCATGGGTGTTTTAAACTATTTCGACTACCAGTTCAGCTACCTTAAGCGGTATAACCAGATTATAAAGGTGTTGTTTAAGTATGGGTTCGAGGACCTGGTGGCTTATATGGAGGAGAAGAAACGATTCTCGTTCCTTAAACGATTTATTCCTAAAAGCACGCTTGATCAGTCGCTTCATTTAACCAAGTGGGAAAAAATGAGGCTGGTGTGTGAAGAGCTGGGACCTTCGTTTGTAAAGTTTGGACAGGTAATGAGCAACAGGCCTGACTTATTGCCCCCTGAGTTGATCACTGAGCTTGAAAAGCTGCAGGATACGGTGCCTCCCTTTCCGGGAAAAGAGGCCGTGCAGATCATTGAAAAAGAGTTCGGCGCGAAAGTAAAAGATATTTTTGCTGATTTTGATGAGACTGCGTTTGCTTCTGCTTCAATAGCGCAGGTACACAAAGCATCGCTCAAAACAGGGGAGAAGGTGGTGGTTAAAATTCAGCGCCCCGCTATTAAGGAGATCATCGTTTCCGATATCAGGGTTATGCTGTATGTGGCCGAAGTATTGATGAAACGCATTCCCTCCCTTAAACATTTTGATCCGGTCGGACTGGTCAGAAATTTTGAAAGCAGCATAACCAAAGAACTTGATTTCATTCACGAATCAGTTAATGTGCAGCGCTTCAAAAATAATTTTCAGAATGATGAAACGGAAGAGGGGCATATCTGCTGTCCTTCTGTTTACCCTCAATATACCACCACCAATATTCTTACGCTTGAGTTCATTGGAGGACTGAAGATATCTGATCTTGAAAAACTGAGATCAAACGGCCTGGATCGGAAATTAATAGCTAAGCGGATTGCGAAATCCTTTTTTAAACAAATATTTAAGTACGGCTTTTTTCATGCGGATCCGCATGCGGGTAATATACTTATCATGCCCGGCAACATTGTTTGTTATATCGATTTTGGTATGATGGGCAGTATATTAAAGAAGGATCTGGAGCAATTGAGCAATCTTTTCTTGTCTATCAAGACCAAGGACGTAAAACGTATTATCAGGGCCATACAACAGCTTTCGGATAATGTAGCTATTTCTAATTTCAGGGAGCTTGAATCTGATCTTAGCGAATTTGTAAATAATTACTCGGTCAGAGAAGTTCACAAAAATGAGTTGAGTACTATTTTGCTTGAATTGAAGGATATTATTGTGAAGCATGAACTGAAAGTACCGGCGCATTTTTTCTTACTTGCAAAGGCTCTAGTTGCTGTTGAAGGTGCGATAAATCACCTCGACCCGGAACTGGACATTACGTTGATGGTGCGTCCATACCTCATCAAAACAATAGCGCGGAATTACAATCCATTGTTGTTCGCAAAACGCTTGTTCAACTCTGTGTACGAAATGGGCATGTACATGGAAGAATTTCCGAGAGATCTGAAGAATGCGATGAGAAAGATCAATGCAGGAGAAATGAAAGTGGAGTTAAATCATAAAGGGATTGATCCCATAACGCATACCATTAACAGAGTCAGCCGCCAGATCGTTTCGGCGGTGATCGTTTCATCACTTATTATTGGCTCTTCCCTGCTTATTGTTGCCGGTATGCCTCCCAAATGGAATGATACATCTGTTTGGGGAATTATAGGACTGATCCTGGCAACAATAATCGGTCTTGGAATGTTCAATAATCTGCGTAAAGGCGATAAAGATACGGACGACTAAAAAAGAGAACGCTTTCAATATTACTGAAAGCGTTCTTTAGCTTAATTTGAATCAATCAATTCAGAAAAGCCTTCTTCAGGTGGTTATAAGCTTCCGAAATTTCATTTTTGAATGTTTCGGCCCGCTTTTCAATTTTATCCGTTTGGGCTTCTACCTTCTTTTTAATAGCATTAAGCTTTTGTTCAAATTCCTTTTTGTGTGCTTCATAAGCATCGCCAAATTCGTATTTACCTGATTCGTAAGCAATGGCTATAATTTCGAGGGTGATCCTGAATTTTCTGATATCGTCAAATAATTTGTCGATCACTTCCCTGTTTGACGGTTCTGATTTTATTTTCTGTTCAACCCGGTGAAGAATATTTTCAATTTTTTTTCTTTGCTCATTAAATACCTCTTTTGCTTCAGCCCTGCCTAAAGCAAGCTGCACCTGTAATTCATCAAATAACGATTTAAGTTCATCTGTTTTCTCTGTACCTGTGTTCTTCAGATCCTTTGTGATCTGCTGAATGGTTTTGCTGAAATTTTTTTTCAGTTCTTCAAATTTATCGCGTGCTTCAGCTTTGCCTAATGAAAGTTGTACCTGTAGTTCTTCAAGTTCAGCTGCCGCTTTCCTGAGACGGTCAATTACCTTGTCAGTAAATGTTGTGTTTGTTTCCATGATCATTTTAGTTATTAATCCGGGTCAAATTACCTGAATTCAACTCTGATATCAAATGACAGAGGTCATCATGTATCTTGATATTTATCAGGGAGAATAGCGAGGCTGTTTAATGATGCATTAAACTACATTGAAAAAAATGCGGTCGTTCAATTTGGATTGAAGAGAAGAGTAAGACCAATTTGGCTTGGCGAGGGCAAAGGGTAAATATTTCTATTACAAGACCTTTTTATAAAAAGGGAGAACGCGCAATATCCATAGGATTTGGATTCCAGTGCTTATAAGCAATATAATTGTTTCCTGTCCTTTATGACCAATGTCAATATCTATTATGACAGGAGTCATTTTTACCCGTCGGGTGATCCTGCATCTTTGTCTGAAATTATCAATATATACTTATGGAACTTGTAATAAGCCAAACACATGTAAGTCCGGTAATAGCTGATTTTATGGAGCAGTTAAAAGAAATAAACCTGATGTATTACGCTTCATCAGCGGCGGAAGAAATGCAGTTTGAAGATATTGCGGAGTTGCATGAGGCCGTAAAGCGCGCAATGGAACTTTGCCTGCATAGTAGAATTCCCATCGACGGGAATTTTAAGCGGGTGTACAAAAGTTCTTATAATGGGATTGTGTACGACTGGAAGTTATCGTTATTGGCTTATAAGCTGATATGCATTAACGGAGGGTCGGCCAATCCCAATGTGGCGCGAATGCAGGTTGATATGATAAAAAATCAATTAAATAATATCTAATACCATGAAATAGCCATATACCGTTCGGCATACCAACCGAAAATGAATATAGCGTATTCCATGTGACCTTTAAAAGCTAAAAATATATACACATGAAACTCTTGACATCACCTACATCAGCTTACCTGCTTGAGGCAGGTCTTGAAGTGTTACATCAGCAAAGTAATGAATGGCGCAGTGAAATCGCCTTCTGGCGCGACGAGACGGCTTTTTTTTACGCGCTTGTTGTCCGAAAAACCGGGAAGGAAGTTCCGGTAAACTCCAAAAAATCACTAGAATTAATAGAAGCAGAATTGATCAGGATCACCGGTGGTGAATTGGATGAATTGCAGCAGGAAGTTGATCTGCATGAATATTTTTTGAGTCATATGCTGCAAATCCGGAAAGAAGACCAAATGGATTACAGGGAAAAACATAAGCAAATGGCGGCAAAGTTCGATAGTTTTGAGAAACGTTTTAAAGCACTAAAGAAAGAAATTTTTAAAGTAGTGGAGTCTTTGAAAAACACGCTCGTTATTCCGCAGTAATGGGATACATCTTTTAAAACAACAATTAAATGAAGACAGTGATTTTTGATAAAATTTATGGCTCAGGAAAACAGCAGCCCGAAGTACCCCCAAGGCCAGGTGAACCGAAAGAACCGGCACATCTGCCTGAAGTAATGCCTTCTCCTGCAGAGTCCCCAAAGGCACCTCCGGCTCCATCACCGGAGGTTAAACCGGTTCCGGGGCCACCTGTTGAGCCGACCCGATAAAAAAATATGCTACGTAACCAATTTTAAAACTCTGAAAAATGAATACTAAAAATGTATTATCCGTTTTATTAATATTTCTGTTTATTCAAACCGCATTTCCACAGGAAGCGGAAAAGGCTAAAAGTGTGGAAAAACGGGATAACTATTTCTATATTGGTCCGATCGATCTTTTTTTCAGTACCCTTCAATTGGGCTATGAGCGCAGATTGAAGAACAATAATACATTCGCGCTTTTGGGCGGTTTTAAACTTTCACAAAAAAACGGTATTGTTGAACGGATAGGAGGGAACGGAGAGCTGGAATACAGGATCAATTTACTTTATAATAAAGAGGCTTTAAACAAGCTGATGAAGAATTATTCAACATTCGCTTATTTTGCACCCTTCTTTATGTACAGGTACGAAGAAGTTAATGAAACGATATACTACGGTCCTGTTTATCCGGATCAGATAAATAAAACAATGGTTAATTCAGGCATGGGCGGCCTGGGATTTGGTTTCAGGCTGACAGCCGTTGAGAATAGGTTTAGTCTGAATGCCTTTGTCGGTGGCGGTTTAAAACTTTCTGATACAAACGGAACAGGAAATTTTACCGCTTTTAATGAGATCGCTTATACCGGCATTGCACCCCGACTTGAATTCCACATGGGGATAGCGTTTTAATTACAAGTCATCTCAAAAATGAATTTAAAAAAAACTAGTACGGCTGGTCACATTGAGCTTGTCGAAATGTTGCGTTGGTGGGCTTTCTCACAGGTTTCGACGGAGCTCAACCTGACCCGGCCACATGATCACTATTTTGAGATTGCTTATAGTGCGGTATAAAATAATTTTGATGCTTTTTTCTTGACTTCTAATTAAAATTTTCGAAGGCCACTTTGTTTCTTCGTTTTTAGTTGGCTACTCAATCTTTGATGCTGATCAGGAAAACATTAAGTAAATATTATCGGATCTTTCCTGTAATGAAAGGCCAGTAATGGAACGTTAGTGTGGTAAACCATCTTTTTCGTAACACTTTTTCCGAAAAGTTTATCAATGAAATTACGGGGATGAGTTGACATAGCCAGCAGGTTGATCGATCTTTTCTTTACATATTCTTGCAACTTTTTTTCTACTGAGCCGCCATAGAGCAGGTGGTAGGTCACTTTTTTATATTTTATTTTGCTGCCTGTCTTTTTTATAAACTCGTTTAATAATTCCTGTTCGCCTTGTTTCACATATTCTCCATCTGAAATATGTACAACTTCAATTTTAGCGTTGAACATCTTCCCAATTTTAGCGAGGTTTTTCAATGCAAACACATCTGTAATGCGGTAATCAGTGGCATACAGAATGTTTTTAATATTCTCAAAAGATGCTTTTTCGGGCACTGCAATTACAGGAACCGGTGATTTTTCTATTACTACCGCTGTATTGCTGCCGATAAAGGTTTCCTTAAGGCCGCCGGCACCTTTTGTGCCCATTACCACGAGATCTATCTTTTTATTTTTAACGGTATCAATTATCACATCAACAGCGAAACCCTGTTTGCTTATATAGCTGCATTTAATTTTACCCGCTTTTGTAACTTTTTCAGCTATCGCTTTTAATTGTTTAATGGAGACTTGTTCTTCTGCTTCAAGCTGCTCAAGTACATATTCAGCCGGAACTTCGGGCGTTATATAAGTGGATTGAAATGAATGCAGAAGTATGATCTTCGCTTTTTTCTTTTTCGCCAGGTTGATAGCATATTTCAGAGCATTGCCCGCATTTTTTGAAAAGTCTGTAGGTACTAATATTGTAGTCATTTGTTGCAGATTTTATTTTATTGTCGCGTTAGTATACTCTAAACTCTCTTTCACCAGCTTTTTCATTTCTCCCGGAAGTACAGCAATTATATCTTTAAATTCACCATCCGAAACATATTTTTTCATTGTTCGTAATACCGCTGCCAATGCATATACCACATCATCAACAGTCGAGAAGTCTTTCCAGGGTGGGGCTTCGTCCCCGCATATAATTTCCATTACAAAATCTATCTTTTTGCGGCTTTTGATCTTCTTTTTACCCGGCCTCCACCCATCAATATAAAGTGCCTTAAGTACCATCGGAAGCGGAGCTATAAGCTGGAAATTCTCTTCAATAGTCAGGTGATTCCTGAGTGTGTAAAACACAGTGCGTAATACACGACCCGCACGTTTAGTATCTGATCTGTTGCCAAATTCGGCGGCTAGTTCATGCAAAAATTGATTTCCTTTTTGCGCGTGTTTATCAAAGTTAAATGGCATATGAATTATTTTTGTCAAATCTACTTTACGAGACCTCTCGAAGTAATGACCATAGTCAGGTTTAATTGTGACTTATATCATTCGGCAGACTGAACAGCACATCTATTTTTGAAACGCTATATTTATAGGATAAAATAGAATGATTAAAATTAAATAGCTTTTTGATAAAATGAATTACAAGGATTATTATAAAATATTAGGGGTTGAAAAGTCGGCTTCTGCTGATGAAATTAAAAAGGCTTATCGTAAGCTGGCTGTAAAATACCATCCGGATAAAAATCAGGGAAACAAGGCTGCTGAGGAAAAATTCAAGGAGATCAATGAAGCCAACGAAGTGTTGGGCGACCCTGAAAAAAGGAAGAAGTACGATGAGTTAGGTGCGAATTGGCAGCAGTACCAGCAACAAGGGGCTAATACGGGCGATTTTGATTGGTCGCAATGGCAAAATGCGGGTGGAGGTAAACGCTATACCTATAGCACCGGTGACGATGACTTTGGAGGCGGCGGACAATTCTCTGATTTTTTTGAAAATATTTTCGGAGGAGGAGGGGGAGGTTTTGGAGGACGAAGCCGGGGTCCATCAAAAGGCGCAGATTATAAAGCGGAAGTGGAGGTATCACTTGAAGAAGCATATACCGGTACAACCCGCCAGTTTGAAATTGAGTCGGAGAAGCTGCAAATTAAAATTAAGCCCGGCGTTAAAGATGGCCAGGTGCTGCGGCTGAAAGAGAAAGGTGCCTATGGCAGCAAAGGTGCAAAAAGGGGAGATGTTTATATTACTGTGTTTGTCTCTCCACACACACACTATGTAAGAAAAGGTGACGATGTTTATTGTGATATACCTGTTGAGTTTTACACCTGTGTACTTGGCGGCAAAACCATTGTGAGAACACTGAAGGGAACGATTAAAATAGATATTGCGAAAGAAACAGAGAACGGAAAAACATTCAGGTTAAAGGGGCTCGGGATGCCGCTGTTTGGAAAAGAAGGCCAGTTCGGAGACCTGTACGCCACAATAAAAGTGATGCTGCCGAAAAATCTTGCTGAAAAAGAAATTGCTTTATTTAAAGAGTTAGAAAATATCAGGAATAAAAAGAATGGTGAAACGGTTAAAAACGGATAAGGGGGGACAAAGGTTAATGCTGACTTAACAGAGGTTATTATAAAGCAAGTGATAATAAATATTATTAATGTTTGTAGAATTATATTGTTTAACAGCGGGTGGGCCGCGACAAAACGCGGTGCCGTGTAGCTTTGTGCGGCAGGAATCGTTTTGTCTTGATTTCTTTTGTTACTTTTCTTCATCAAGGAAGAAAAGTAATTTCACGATTTAAGGGTTAAGGTGACTTAAAATATGAACTTAATTGAATTAATTAGCGAATCAATAAACTAATTTCAAGGGTTTCGAAACCACTTTCAGTGGCCCCCGAAAAGATACAAACTAAAAAACGAAAAGAAAGATGAAGGGATTCAAATCAGGCATCGAAAAAGACACCTTGGAAAACACAAACTTCCGGAAAGTATTATACACGAGTAAACACCTTCAGCTCGTACTCATGAGCCTTAAAGGCGGCGAAGAGATCGGGGAAGAGATCCACCACGACAATGACCAGTTTTTCCGGTTTGAAAGCGGAACAGGGAAATGCATTATTGATGGAAATGTTTACAACGTGAAGGACGGCGATGTTATTATTGTACCCGCAGGCGCGAAGCACAATATTATTAACACCGACACCGGCACGGAGTTAAAAATGTACACCATTTACGCTCCTCCTCATCATAAAGACGGAATTGTTAGGCATACCAAAGCAGAAGCCGAAAAGAACGAGGCCGAATTTGAAGGTGTAACAACCGAGTAATTTTTAAAATTACTTTACAATACTTTCAAAGAATTAAATATTGTCCAGGTAATGTGCGTAGCAGTATATGCTGAATTATAAAAATCAACAATTATTTTTTTGTACTGCAAAGAGAGTTAATCTCCTTGAATATTCCATCAAAGCGATTCGGCCGTATGTTTATGCTCATTAATAATTTCGAATTATTGCTTAACTCTTTACTCAGAACAATTTTATTATCCAGTAATCGCTGCTTTTCGGTTTTAGTTAATGTACTTAAGCAGGTAACAGGGTAAAGCATAGAATTGTCAATTTGTTCACGCAGGCTCCCTTTTTTGGGGAAGTCCCATCCGATCAGGTTTAATCCGACACAAAGTCCGTACTGAATGGCGTCTGTCGAAAACCGGGTATTCGTTACTACCCAACGCTGGTTGAACTTTGAGCCATTGCCCGGGATAGTTGCCAAGTGTTGTTCCACATCTTTAAAACGGGCCTGGATGTATAAAGGGATCTTTACATCGCATATTATTCCTGTGGTATTGTGGTATTTACATTCAATTAAATAATGATTGTTTCCCTTTTCAGCGATCACATCTATCTCGTGATTTACACAATGCCCTTTCAGGACTTCTCCTACTTTTACCGAAAAGCCCTGTTGCTTTAATATTTCACCGATATATTTTTCAAAGGGATAGCCGGAGGGGCCAAGCTCCATAATGGCCTGTTTAAGTTTATATTTGGCCGCGATGGGTTTAGATGTTTTTCGCAGCAAGGCAAATGCTTTATGGTAGATCTTTTTAGTTGAAATTCCTTCAAATAAATTTTTTTCGACCTCAGCTATGATGTTGTTAATTATAGCTTCACCTGCCCCCGATCTTTCCAGTGAACGTTTAAGTTTTTCGGTAGAGAACGGTACCTGTTCGCCTGAAGCTTTTGTTATAATAATGTTTTGCGGCATGGTATCCT
This sequence comes from Bacteroidota bacterium, assembly GCA_016183775.1. Lineage (NCBI taxonomy): Bacteria > Pseudomonadati > Bacteroidota > Bacteroidota bacterium. Next base: position 11,779 of record JACPDY010000094.1, on the reverse strand, counting down.
TTGGTTGTTGATATTGTGTACGTGATCCTGTTGCAATTTACGCATAATGATCACTGGTAATTATATTGTTGATGTAAAAAAGATCGGAAGTTTGAAGTCTGGTGATTTCCAACTTCTGTCTTTGGACTTCCAACTTCTGTCTTCCAACGAAATAGAAGTTATCTAATCAATAACCTATCTTTATTGAATTAAAAACAAGATAAATATGCAGATACGATTTTTAGGCGCAGCTCAAACGGTTACCGGGAGCAAACATTTACTCACTACTACAAAAGGAAGAAATATTTTATTGGATTGTGGTCTTTTCCAGGGTAGGGGAGCTGATAACGATACCCTTAACCGGGTATTCGCTTTTAAGCCTGAAAACATTGATGCGGTTATATTATCGCATGCGCACATGGATCATAGCGGTAACTTACCTAACCTTGTCAAACAGGGTTTTGCCGGTAAAATTTATTGTACACCTGCCACATACGACCTCTGCGAGATCATGTTAAAGGATAGCGCGCATATTCAGGAAGGAGATGTTACCTACATCAATAAAAAAAGAGTAAAAAAGGGTAAGGCGCAATTAAAGCCGCTATATACACTGCATGATGTTGAAAAATGTCTCGGACATTTTCAAACCATTCCTTACGAACATTGGTACACAATAAATGATGAGGTAAAGTTCATGTTCACCGATGCCGGGCATATTTTGGGCAGCGCAGCAGTCAATCTTATTTTAAGCGATACAGGCAAAGAAACAAAGGTGTGTTTTACCGGGGATATAGGCCGTTCAAGCGATCTGTTGTTAAAACCGCCGGCTCCGTTTCCGCAGGCGGATTATATTCTGTGTGAATCGACATACGGGAACAGGTTACATGAACCCATTGAAGAAGCTGAACAAAGATTGCTCCGCATTGTCCGACAAACCTGTGTTGAAAAAAAAGGTAAATTGTTGATCCCCGCCTTTAGTCTTGGTCGTACGCAGGAGATCGTTTATACACTCGACAGGCTGCAGACCTCAAAGCAGTTGCCTCCTGTTAAAGTGTATGTTGATAGTCCGCTTGCCACCAATGCCACCAATATTATGCGGTCGCACCCGGAGGCATTCAACGAAAAAGTGATCGAGTATTTAAAGAGTGATCCGGACCCGTTTGGATTTAATAACCTGATATATACCCGCAATGTGACAGAATCGATGGATATTAACAGCTCGACCGAGCCCTGTGTCATTATCGCCGCATCAGGCATGATGGAAGCCGGAAGGATAAAACATCATTTGAAACACAATGTTGGTGATGCGCGAAACACGTTGCTGATAGTGGGTTATTGTCCACCGGAATCACTGGGCGCTTCTTTTTTGGCTAAAGAAAAATTTGTGCGCATTTTCGGACAGCAGTATGAAGTTAAGCTGCAAATTGAGGTGATGAACTCTTACAGTGCTCATGGAGATTATAAGGAGATGATAGAATATTTATCCTGCCAGGATAAAACAAAGGTGAAGAAAGTTTTCCTTGTACATGGTGAGCCGCAGGTTCAAAAGGATTTTAAGGAGAAATTAACAGCAATTGGATTTGCTGATATCGCTATACCTGCACCGGGCAACAGTTTTACGCTTGAATAAGGCATGTGTTTTTATCAGGCGACTGTGAATATCTTTCAGAAGGGTCATAATATATGACATTTTCACGTCGTGATTATATAATACCGATGTGATATCTGTAATGGTCCAATTGCATTGGCCCAAACAGCTATCCGATCGGCATTATACCAAATACTGATTGGACTATATATAAATCAATTTGGTATAACTTGTAGCGCGGCGCGGCTATGTTGTATTTTTCCAATAATGAACTTCATTTACGGCAGCAGTTTAATGTGGGGCTTTCAGTATTGACCAGCTTTGGACTGATATACGGAATACCCAGGTTGGCCCCGCGCAGAATTAACAGGATGGCCATGGATATTATAAATACAGGTACAGCCCGGTTTATTTTCTGCCGTACGTCAACGCTGATATTGCTTCCAAAAAGTGAAATAGCAAACATAACGGGAAAAGTACCTAGTCCGAAAATTGCCATGAACAAGGCACCTGAAGCGGAATTGCCGGTGGCCATCGCGCCGGCTATGCCCATATATACCAATCCGCATGGTAATAATCCATTCAATGTCCCGATAAAATAACGTGAATACAATGATCTGTTGTGTATATATTGTCTTAATGAATTTTTTAAAGGAGTAATTATCCCGGATATAATACCTGTTGGCCTTAAACTGTTTGTGATCTTATCCGGTAATACTGCAATTATCAGAATGATTGTCCCGATTGTAACAGATAAGAGCTGCTGGTAACCCGCGAGCACGAAAGTTTGTCCGAGTAATCCGAAAAGTCCTCCGAGCAAGGTGTAAGTAGTTATCCTTCCCAGATTGTAAAGAACAGTCCCCGCAATTTTATTTAATGAAGTATCATTGTTCAGCGGCAATAACAGTGTTATTGGCCCGCACATGCCTACGCAGTGAAAACTGCCCAAAAAACCTAAGGATATGGCTGCAATAAAAAAGCTCATCTTAGTTCATGAATATTGATTCTTCAAAATAATAATCTTTATTTTCCATTTTCCAATTGATCTGCATTTTGTATAATCCCCTTTTAAATTTTCCGGAAGATATGACCTGGTCGTTTTTAATGTCAATGATAAGTTTTGTCTGAAGATCCAACGAAGCGTCCGACGGACGGTATAACCTGATCGTTCCTGTGGCATTTTTTTCAAGCAGCTCTTTAGGAAAGCTGATGTGCACCGATTTATCCTTCGCCTCACATACAATAGTACCGCTTAATGTATTCATATTGTTTATCGCATCTATCTTACCCTGGAATTTTATTTCCTGGTCGTAATAATCTGCCGAAACGAGGTCGACCTTCTGGTTGGAAGCCAGAAAAACCAGTGTAATTATCATCGCAACAAAGCCGATGTATAATAGCGCTATTTTATGCCCCCAGTTCATTTGTATCATGATAATTTGTTTTGCAGTTACTTTGAAACCGGTCCAAAGAAACTGGTTTCTATTATTTTTATTTTCTTGTCAGCCGAATAAATTCCGACCTTTAATTTTGTTTTTCGCGCTTTGATTTTTCTTTTGTCAAGAATAATGAAGAACTCTCCCTGTGCATGGTTTTCACCTGCAACCTCAAGGCCTTCTTTACCTATCAGTTTAATTTCTCCGTTAGCTGATTCCAGTTTAAGCCGGACCGGCATATTCGTACGTGTTTTGTTTTCCAGTTTAATATTGTAAATATTGCTCACATGTATGCTGTCAGGCTGCTCCTGGTAAAGCAGACCGCGGGCACGGATGATGCTGACATCAATATCACTGCGGCTGATTATAAGAAACGATTCGAGTCCGATCAACACAAGCAGCACACAGCTATAGGCGATCAGCCGGGGAGTGATCTTCAATTTTTGTTTATTGATAATGCCGTTTTCCGAATCATAACGGATGAGCCCTTTCGGCAGGCCAACACTTTCCATCATGTGATCACAGGCATCAATGCATGCGGTGCAGTTCACGCATTCCAATTGCGTGCCGTTGCGTATATCAATACCGGTCGGACAAACTTTAACACATTGATCGCAATCAATGCAGTCACCAATTGTACGCGTCTCATTTTTTTTAAATTTGCCGCGCAATTCACCGCGGATATAGTCGTAGGCAACAACAATAGAATTTTTATCCAGCAATACTCCCTGCAAGCGTCCGTACGGACAAACCACGAGGCAGGCTTGTTCACGGAACAACGCAAAAATAAAATAGAATACGCCCGTGAACAGCCAAATGGATACAAATCCTCCTATGTGAGCTGAAATTGGATCCTGAACGATCCTGAACAGTTCATCAATACCAATTATGTAAGAGAGGAAAGTGTTGGCAATAAGAAACGCAACCAGCATGAATATTGTATGCTTGGAAATTTTCTTAATGATCTTATCTCTGTTCCATGGACTTTTATTCAGCGCTTTTTGGTGTGTACCATCGCCTTCGATCCAGTATTCTATTCTCCGGAAAACCATTTCCATGAAAATTGTTTGCGGACAGGCCCATCCGCAAAAAACACGGCCAAACACCACAGTAAAAAGAACTATAAACAGTATAAAGATGAGCATGCCTAAGCCAAACAGAAAAAAATCCTGGGGCCAGAACACCATGCTGAACAAAATGAATTTCCCTTTAACAATATTGGCGAGGAATAGGGGATTGCCATCTATTTTAATAAAAGGGATCGTGAAAAATGCTATAAGATAGATTATACTTGTTAACGTACGTGCATTATACAGCTTTCCTTTTGGCTTCTGCGCATAGATCCATGCCCTGTGACCTTCCTTGTCAATGGTTGATATCGAATCCCTGAATGATTCGTTCCGGCCTGTATCTGTCTTTTCGGTCATACATTATTTTATTGCCGGCGCCTCTGTTTTAACTATTGTGTCGGATTTAATGATCAGTGAATCTGTTTTGATACGTAGCGAATCGGAAATGGTCGCTTGTTCTGTATACAGATCTCCCTGTTTTTCCTTCGCATTAGGCGGGTTAGTGCCATGCAGCGTTTTTATGTATGAAGTAATGTAGGCAGTTTGAGACGGAGATATCTCATCTTTCCATGATTTCATTCCTTTGTCAGGGAAGCCGTATTTAATTGTTTTGAAAATATCTTTAACACTTCCTCCATGTATCCAGTAATCATCCGTAAGATTCGGGCCAACCTGACCTTCTCCCTTTCTACCATGACAAGCCGCGCAATTATTCATAAAAAGTTCGTGCCCTTTTTCAATACTTGCCTCGTCAGTAAGAAGTTTGACATTGGTTTCATCAACCAGGTTAGCGGCCTTTTTCATGTACTCTACAAGATCCGCATCCGCTTTTTTAATTTCTTTTTCATATTCCGCGATCTGAAGGTCACCCGCGTAACTGATGTGATAGTATGTAAAATAAGCAAATGCCCATATGACGGTAATATAGAAACCATATTTCCACCAGGGTGGGAGATCGTTATCCAATTCGCGTATGCCGTCATAACTATGATCAAACATGATTTCGGCTTCTTCTTCAATAGCAACCGATGCGTTAAGCTTATCAATTAATCCCGGAAGTTCATTTTCCACACTTGCCAGAGCGGCCTTTTTCACTTCCCGTTCTTCAATTCCCAATAGTGTTCTTACACTCGAGAGTAAAACGGTGATGATGAGCAGTTCGATAAGTATAACTGTAATTAATAAGTAAAATATATGCTGATCAAGGCCGCCTATCCTGTAATCTGCAGCAGCCGGAGCAGCTTGTGCAAAACCATTGGTGGAACTCATCAATAAGAGGAGCGTGATGACTCCTAAATGTATTCCGTTCTTATTATTTTCATCTTTGGCATATTGGGCTGTGTTCTTTAAAACATCGGTCAATACCACAATTACAATAAGCAACAGAATAATTACACCCGCCAACACAAGCAGTAAGGGATTTGACCAAAAGGGTGGTTCGGAGACTTTAACGCTTTGTGCGAGCACGGAGCCCGGAATAAATATGCTAATGGCTAAACCATGTATTGATCTTTTAGATCTCCGGAATTTTGATGATATTTTTTGAATTGAGTTCATAAAAATATTTTTATGGATTGATACTAGCTTGATCACTCTTGAGCGGGATCTGCTCCAATTCTGTTATTTGCTCTTTTTTTACGCTGAAAGCCCAGAATGTTACAACTGAAAAGAATATCACAAATATGAAAAGTGATATCATCGGGTAGATGTCGATCCCGGCTATTGAGGTTAAATAATTAATGAATTTCATGGTAGAAATATTATGTTAGAAATAACTTCTTGTTAATTTTTAATTACGGGCTGCGCTTTTATATCTTTTCCCAAACGCTGCAGGTAAGCAATAATGGCAACGATCTCTTTATCTGAAGCTGTTTCAATTTTATCATTTTTAAGGTTGGCTGCAATTTCATTAGCCTGTTTCATAAGATCTTTGTTAGCGATCCTGTCATAATCTTTCGGGTATGGCACACCAAGTGTTGTCATAGCCCTGATCTTGCCAGGTGTACTGGCCGTATCAAGGTTATTGTCAAGCAGCCAGACATAATTGGGCATAATTGAATACTCCGCCATTGAGGTTGGTTCCAGCATATGATTATAATGCCACGAATCGGGATATTTTCCGCCAATTCTTGCCAGGTCGGGACCTGTGCGTTTGGATCCCCATTGAAACGGGTGATCATAGATAAATTCTCCTGCTTTGGAATATTCTCCGTAACGCGCCGTCTCCGACCTGAACGGACGAACCATTTGTGAGTGACAGGTATAGCAGCCCTCCCGCACATAAATATCGCGACCCTGTAACTCAAGCGGTGTATATGGTTTAACACTTGCAATGGTCGGTATATTTGATTCGATAAGGAATGTGGGCACCATTTCGATCACGCCGCCCACAAGCACTAAACCAAGACTTAACAGGAGTAATTGAACAGGCCTGCGCTCTATCCATCTGTGCCAGTGTTCTTCGTTATGTTCTTTATAAACAGCTGCCAATGGTGCAGCTTCAGCTTCTTCATCCGCCAGAAAGGTCCCGATCTTTACTGTTTTGATAAGGTTGTAGGTCATCATTATGGCACCGATCAGGTACATTGTGCCTCCTACAGAGCGCAGCACATAAAAAGGTTTCATGCGTACCACGGTTTCAATGAACTGGTATTGCAGCTGGCCTTCTTCAGTAAATTGTTTCCACATTTTGCTTTGTTCAAATCCTGCCCAATACATTGGCACAGCATAGAAGAGTATACCCAATGTCCCAAGCCAGAAATGCCAGTTGGCTAATTTTTTCGAGTACAGATCGGTTTGAAACAGGCGTGGTATCAGCCAATAGAGGATACCAAAGGTCAGGAAGCCATTCCAGCCGAGGGCTCCAACGTGCACGTGAGCGATCGTCCAATCGGTGAAGTGGCTGATCGCGTTTACACTTTTTAATGATAACATGGGACCTTCAAATGTGGCCATGCCGTACGCGGTAATGGCTACCACCATAAACTTAAGTACCACGTCCTCGCGGACTTTGTCCCATGCCCCGCGCAATGTCAGCAGTCCGTTTATCATACCTCCCCACGATGGAGCAAGAAGCATTATTGAGAATACAACACCAAGCGATTGTGCCCAGTCTGGTAATGCGGTATACAACAAGTGGTGCGGACCGGCCCAGATATACAGAAAAATAAGTGCCCAAAAGTGAATGATTGATAGGCGATAAGAATAAACAGGACGATTGGCCGCTTTGGGAATGAAATAATACATCAGTCCCAGATAAGGAGTGGTCAAAAAGAAAGCTACAGCATTATGTCCGTACCACCATTGTACAAGTGCATCCTGCACTCCCGCGTACCATGAATAACTTTTCATGAATGAAACGGGAATCTCAAATGAATTAACAATGTGCAGCATCGCTACTGTGACAAACGTTGCAATAAAAAACCAAATGGCTACATAAAGATGACGTTCTCTCCTTTTAATGATGGTACCGAACATGTTCCAGCCGAAAACAACCCATATCAGGGCAATCGCAATATCAATAGGCCATTCCAGCTCGGCATATTCTTTACCTGTTGTGAAGCCGAAAGGAAGTGTTAATGCCGCCGAAACAATGATCAATTGCCATCCCCAGAAATGTATCTTACTGAGCAGATCACTGAACATACGTGCTTTGCATAAGCGCTGCAAAGAATAATAAACGCCCATAAAAATGCCATTGCCCACAAATGCAAAGATCACCGCATTGGTATGCAGGGGTCTTAAACGGCCAAATGTTGTTTGTGATATCCCCAAATTCAGCGCCGGGTATACTAGCTGTAAGGCGGCCCATACACCTACAAGCATTCCAACAAGTCCCCAAAGGATAGTTGCAAAAGCGAACTGCTTAACTATCTTATTATCGTATCTGAATCTTTCTATTTCCATATAATATGTTATTTTTTTGTGTTTGCGGATTGGTCAGGATTTTTAACCGGATCATCGAAAAGCATTCGGATAGAGGGGGTGTAGTTATCATCATATTGGCCGTTTTTCACAGACCATATAAATGCGACAAGGAAGCCGGCTGCTACAGTTAAACTTACTCCAACCAAGAGGAAAATCGCGCTCATCATCACAGCTTTAACTACTGAACAAAAATAAAAGCTATGAATACACGCTATAATGACCGATGTCAGACCTGGACATGATATTTATCAGGTTTGTCTGATCAATAATTGCATGAAGGGGAAACGAAATGATCAGATCATAATCTTTTTAGCCACCAAAGTGCTCACTCCCGTGGTAAAAGCAACAATAGAAATTGAGCTTATGGGCATGAGTATTGCCGCTATTACAGGAGAGAGTGTACCCTGAACAGCAAATGTCAACCCGATAATGTTATAAATAATGGAAATAATAAAACTTCCGATAATTATTTTCTTACCGGCTTTCGCATACTCAAAAAATGATCCTAATCGGCTGAACATAGTGCCGTCCAGAATTGCATCACATGCGGGTGAAAAATTATTAATGTTATCTGAAACCACAATACCGGCATCGCTTTTTTTAAGGGCTCCCGCATCATTCAATCCATCTCCTATCATAACTACTTTATGTCCGTTTTTCTGCAGCTGTTCAATAAATTGAAGTTTGTTTTCGGGAGACTGGTCGAACAGGATCGTACTTTCAGTTCCAAGCAGCTGTATGAGCCGCTTTTGCTCGGCGGAATTGTCGCCGGAAACAAGAGCAAGCCTGTATCTCTCTGAAAGTTGTTTGATCAGTTCTTCAAAACCTTTCCTGTATTCATTTTGAATAATAAAATGTCCGGTCAATTTATCGTCGATCCTTACATATACTTTTCCCGCCACGGGTGCATGTTCTTTTATGCCCGTAACAAATGAGGGCGAACCAATGCGGATGTGTTTTCCTTCAACGATTCCTTCCATTCCTTCTCCTATAAAGTGTTTGAAATGGCTAACCGGCAATTGTACACCCGAACTCAGATGGTAGCTTATCGCAAGACTCGATGGATGGGTAGATTGCCTGACCAAAGCGAATATCTGATCTTTTTGTGAAGAGCTGAGTTCCGAACCTTCCCAGGTAACCAATGCATTATTATTTTGCGTAATGGTTCCTGTTTTGTCAAAAACAATAGTATCGGCATCAGCAATTGATTCAATAACTGACGCGTTTTTGATGTAGAATTTATGGTTGCCAAAAATGCGAAGCATGTTACCGTTGGTGAATGTAGCCGAAAGCAGCAGGGCGCAGGGACAGGCAACAATAAGCACGGAGGTTATGGCGTTCAGGATCTTTGAAGGTTCATTCACATACCAGTACAAGCCAGCTGATGCCGCGATAGCGAAAAGGATCCAGGTAAATTTCCTGCTGAGTTCATGAATGAACGAAATCTTCTTTTCGCTGCTGCGATCGAATGTTTCATCGTTCCACAATTGAGTTAAATAGCTCTGCGAAACTTCTTTAACCACTTCCATTTCCAATGTTCCTCCTAATTGTTTTCCTCCGGCGTAAACAATTTCACCCAGTGTCTTTTCTATGGGGACAGATTCGCCTGTAACAAAACTGTAATCAATTGCAGCCTTGCCGTAAAAGAGGATCGAATCGGCAGGAATAAGTTCATTGTTATGGATCACTATACGGTTGCCCACTTTCAGCTGTGAAACAGGAATGTTCTCTTCTATTCCGTTTTTTTTAACAGTTACTGAAATAGGAAAATAAGACTTGTAATCCCTTTCAAACGAAAGTGATTGATAACTCTTGTCCTGGAAGAACCGTCCGATCAGCATAAAGAAAACAATGCCTGACATGGAATCAAGATATCCGGCCCCGGTTCCGCTTATGATCTCATATATACTGCGTGCGAATGTTATAATTACGGCAAGCGCTATAGGTGCATCAATGTTCAGGAATTTTTGTTTTAAGCTTTTCCATGCTGAAATATAAAATTCAGATGCGCTGTAGAAAAATACAGGCAATGAAAGGAAAAGGTTGAGATAACCGAAAAACTCTTTCATTCCTTTGTCGGTATAATTACCGTATGAAAAGTATTCCGGAAAACTAAGCATCATTATATTCCCAAAACAAAACCCGGCTAATCCCAATTTAAAAATCCGTGAACGATCATAGGTGGTAATTTTTTTATCTTCGATATCATTCAGGCTAATGTGAGGTTCATACCCAATTTGTGTGAGCTGCTCTGCAACTTTTCTGAGCGAAAATCGATCTACATGAAAGATGATGGTTATTTCTTTTCTTTGAAAATTTACCCGGGATTGAATAATGCCGGCGTCTAATTTGTGTAAGTTTTCCAACAGCCATATGCATGAACTGCAATGGATCTGAGGAAGGTAAAAGGTAACCCTGCTTTGTTCATTGTCTGTAAAATGAACCAGCTTATTTATTACCTGCCGGTCATCCAGATATGAGAATTTTCCCTCACGGACTTTTATCTTTTGAGTAATTCCCGGATTTCTGCTAAGGTCATAATATTCGCATAGTCCGTTTTGATCGAGTATCCCAAACACAAGTTTACAGCCTTCGCAGCAAAAGTGTTTATCATTATGGTAAAGATTTTGGTCCTTGCATTCCTCTCCGCAGTGATAACATTTGTATGTAGTTCCGATAATGGCGGCCATAATGCTGAAATTAAAAGGGTACTTGGATAACCGGGACCGGGGACGATCTACTTTTCTCCTGTAAAGACCGGGTCTCCTTTTAATGGCGCTATATCCTCTCTGAATTTATCGATGATGTTCTTTTCGTCAATCGTAACAGGGGATTTAGCAGCGGCGATCTTTTGAAGAATATCCACAAAATCATTTTTCTTTTTTTCGGTCAGATAATATTCATTCAGCTTCATCTCACGCATAGCCCATTCATACGCGTTATGAACTTTTGTATGATCCTTTGCCAGTATCTGGAAGATGATCTCGGAATAATCAAAGTCAATATTGTGATCCTTGAATTTATCCACTAATAAATTATGAAGCGCCGTTCTTTCTACCTGTTGGATAGCTCCGTCAGCAGCAGCCACGGCATAAGCCAATTGACCAAAAGCGTAATATAGACCCTGAATATTATCCATTTTATTTAAGTTTAAGTTTTATTCAATACTACTACAATTCCGGCAATTAAAATAATCGTAGCTATCAAAAGTCCGCCGGCCAGCATATGTCCGGTAGAAAAGCTGATCCATAAGCCATAAGTATAAATAATCCCTGCCAGTGATAAAAATACAGTTAATGCATTTTTTTCCATCTTTTTATTTTCGTTTGACGAGTTCATAGTATTTGTTTTTTACAAAGGAACGATTCGCTTAAAAAAATTAAAATGATTTAACTCAGCCGTTCGATATGATTTTTATCATGTTTTGTGCCGAAATCATGCCTTATTTTTGGAAATGGATTGTATCTTTATGGCGTAACCTGTCATATTTGATGCAATGGAAAACAATGGAAGTTTGGATGCATTATTTGAATTTGCGACAGAGGGCATATTGATAACCAATCAGGCGGCCGAGATCATCAGGATAAATCCAAGTGCAGAGCGTTTATTTGGTTATAGTAAGGGTGAGTTATTGGGAAAAAAAATAGAAGTACTTATCCCCAATCGCTTTTCAGAATCTCATGTTAAACATCGCACAGATTTTAATGAAAAGCCTAAAGCCAGATCAATGGGTGCCAACATTGAATTGTTTGGTAAACGAAAAGATGCCTCCGAATTTC
>JACPDY010000093.1 GCA_016183775.1 Bacteroidota bacterium | reverse complement strand
TGTAATATCGCCATGCCTGATTTGCCTGTAAGCTCGCTGATAACATGATGAAGTTTAATATTCATCTGTGTTAAACATTTTTGCATACGATGAATTTGTGTAGCTTTTAGTTCAGGTCAATTGCTCTAAAACCATTACCAATCAATAGATTCAAGGATGTCCGGCACCAAAATAGGAAACTAGTGGAGGAAACCGAATAGGAAACCTTTCCTTTGAGATATTTTGCTTTTGTTTGAGGTGATAAAAAACAGAAACCGCCTAAAACATTCATTTTAGGCGGTTTTGCATTCAATTGATGTACTAATCGTGGTCCCGTAGGGATTCAAACCCCAAACCTTCTGATCCGTAGTCTTGTGAAATACATACTTCAGAAATTTCAAAAAAACTTTAACGACCATCTAAAGTGCTTATTTATCAATAATTTTAAAGGGTTTTGTGTCTTTAGAGCTTTTTTCAGTTTTTTGCAATTTTCCATTTGTTTGCAAATTTGCTTGCAAAATGTTTGCAAATTTTATACCTTTGTCCCGAACCAATAAACATAAAAAATTATGGCATCCGCAAGCATAATTTACGACACCCGAAATCCTAAAAAGGACAAGACCAACCCGATTGTTATTCGTATAATTCATAATCGAAAAATGACATCTATTAAAACAGGTTATTCCTGCTTGGTAGATGATTGGGACGAAGATAAATTAAAAATTAAACAATCAAAGAATTTTTCAAACGCAGGGAGAGCCAATTCTGATATTTTCAATCTCCAATCTAAAGCAAATAATGTCATTGACAAAAATCAAAAGAAACTGCATCTTTTAACCATTGACGAACTTCGCAATTTAATTTTAGACTATGATCCTGAAAAGGAAAAACAAAATGAAGATGCTGAAGAAAACCGAAATTACTTTTTAAAATATGGCTATGAAGTTGTAGAGAGATTAATTGCAGAGAGTACTCCGGAAAAAGACAGGACGGGAACGGCAGGTGCAACCGAAACAGCTCTTAACTGCTTCAAGAAATTTTTGGCTTTGCGAGGGTTAGATGATTTAAAATTCTCTGACTTTGACCATAAAGTATTGCAGAGTTTTGAGGCGGATTGTTTATCTGGCAGGTTAATGGGGAAGTATAAGAAAAAGGCTTGTGGGATTAACGGACTTGCTACTTATTTGAGGCATCTTAGGACAGTTGTTAATTTAGCGATTGCAGACGAATTAATGCTTCCTGAAAAATATCCCTTCCGGAAATATAAAATCAAGCGTCAGAAGCCTCAAAAAAGAGCCGTTAAAAAAACGGTGTTAGGTGATATTCGTAAACAGGAATATGAAAAAGGGAGTGTAATGTGGCATAATAAGAATTATCTATTTTTTATGTTCAATGCAAGGGGTATGAACTTTATTGATTTATCCCGATTGAGGGTTTCAAATATTAACAAGGACAGAATCAGATATATCAGAAGGAAAACAAAAAGAGTATATGATATAAAATTAACGCAGGAAGCAAAAGATATCCTTCAGCATTACTTACCAGGGAAAAAAGAAACTGATTATGTATTTCCAATAATGGCGGATATCTTAGACAGAGATGATATGACTTTAAAGGAAAAGGGGCGGTCGCAAGCTGACAGGTTAAAACAGCATAATAAATATCTCAAAAAAATTGGAGGATCCACCTTCACCTCTTATGTTATACGCCATAGTTGGGCAACAATAGCCAAGTATAGCAATGTTCCTACCTCAGTTATTAAAGAAGGTTTAGGCCATGAAGATGAAGCAACCACTCAATCATATTTAGATGATTTTGAAAATGAAGTTTTGGACGATGTAAATGAAATGGTTGTCAATGCTACTGCCGAAGGAGAAAAGCAACCAGCTTAAATAAAAAAGTCCTCGAAAGAGGGCTTTTTTTATAATATTGTAAGAATTCAACATTATGTATGAAATCAAGAGAAAAAGTATAGAAGCATTTCACCGTTTATTAAAAACGTGCAATAAAAAATTGAAGTCAGAACCGGAGAATATGCAAGTGATAAGGATAAGAGGTATTTTAAATAATATAGTTCAACTTTATGATGAAGCCATTTCAGATTTGAACAGAACTATTAATCATTTTCCAAATGACGCAACAATATATTATCTCAGAAGTCACTGTTATTTCAGCAAGGGACTGTATGATCTTGCAAAACAAGATTATTTAAGAGCGCTAAAAATAGAGTTTAAAAAAGAAGAGTCTGAATTTGTAGAAGGTTACTCAGAAGCAATTATTTTGCAAGCATCAATTAGTGGTGGTGAGGAAGAAATAAAGAATATGCAAAAGATTCTTGAATATGAAAAAATTGCCGCACTTCTCAAGTATATACCAATTTTATAGATTATTAGAATTTTGTGTCATAAAGTAGCTCCTTAATATTCACGTCTAAAGCAAGAGCAATTTCTCTTAGAAGTTTTAAGGTAGGTTGATTTTTATTACTGCATATTCTTGTTATTGTTCCTGGCGCTTTATTTACCATTTCAGCAAGATCCTTCTGAGAAATATTCTTTTCCGCAAGAACAACCCGTATCCTGTTTATTTCTACAATACCTTTTTCTTTCTTTTTAGCCATTTTATCAAAATATCCTGGGTAAAAGTATCCAAATTTCGGCTTACGTAAAACATCCATTTGACCTTCTCCTATCATTGCCAATCATCAAAGTAACAAAATATGATATTTAACTATTATTAAATATTACTTATAAAACATATTATGTTATATTTGCATGATAAAAATATTTTCATAAAATTTTAGAGAACATGATAATCTTAAATGAAAAAAAAATTATTCTTAGTCTGATAAAAGATGATTTAACTAATACAAAACTTGTATCAGGGCTGAACGCATTGGGCTTGAATGCAGATGATTATAATCTATATCTCGGAGAAAAAATTCTTTCAATGATGGGGTTTGAAGAAAGTGAACAGAGTGAAATGGTATATGAAAAAATATATCTTGCGATGGGAGAAAAAGTTAAAGAAATTGATATCACTGAATCCAAAGAAAAATTGAACGAACTTGCTGAGGAAATTTATGATGAATTATTGGAAGCTATATCCCCTTAAACAAGCGGGATTCAAATGATTTCTAATAAAATAAATCTCAAATTGCATTTTTAGTGTTATTTTTGTATTGTAACGTTCTTTATAAAATAAAAATTTTTATTGTCTTTTTGCCGAGTAGAAAAATCCGCTAAATAATTTTACGCAAGAACAATAAATGACAAGCTACACCTATATGGGTGTGGCCTTGCTCATTTATTCTTGCGTAGGTTCTTAGCGGAGCCTTCTACTCGGTAAATGTTGTCAGGGTACCACACCCACCATATTTTATCATGGAGGGTATGTGCCTGATGGGGTTCATACCCTTTTTTTATGAAACCAATTTAAACACATAACCATGATAATCCCATCAATTAAAGAGATTTTTCTATTCATTTTAGTAAATTTCTGCGCTATAATTTCCTTTAACATTTTGCTATTCGATAAGGCTGATTTTATTACTCATGTAACATTTTATGAATATTTGACCATAAATACCGGCAAAATGGTTAAGTTAGCATCCCTTTTTTTACTTACGTCTTTTATCCTAAACTTGATATTTTTTAGGATAATACTTTTAAAAAGAGACTATAAGGCAGTGCATTTGAGCGCAATTAGGGTAAGTATGGGTGTATTTCTAACTGGAATTGCGATTGCGATTTTAATTATCCTAATAAATGGATTTTAGAGAGATTAATTATGAAAAGACTTGTATTAAGGCATAAGTTAATTTGTGAGATGCTGGATTCGTGTAATGCAAAATTAAAGCGAGATACTGACAACATAAGTGTTCTGCGTTTACGGGGAATATTGTATAACATGGCAGAAAAGTATGAGAAAGCTTTGATTGATTTTAAACAGTTACTAATTACTATGCCTAAAGATTCAAGTTTATATTTTTTAAAAAGTGACTGTCACTTTAATATGGGAGAGTTTGATTTAGCGAAAAAGGATTTTCTTCGGGCACTTCAATTAGGTTCTCAACCTGATATTCCAGAAACCGCCATTGAGAATGCTATAATTTTAAATGACCAGGAGTTAAAGGAGATTGAAGAAGTGCTGGAACACGAAAAGAATAAAGCGATACTTCAGCAATTTCCTGATGCAATTGAAAATGCCAGTTAACTACTGAAAAGATTTCAACCACTTTAATGCCTCCTCCCTATTGCTAAATACCTTTGATGGAATTAATGGTTCGTCAAGCATAATAAAAGCATTACCAAGAATAGCAAGTAATTTGTTTTTTGTGAAAATAGCTCCTGCACATAATAATTCACATGCTTCATGACTTGCTAAAAATTTCCTTCCAGTTGGATCAATATATAATAGCTCGGTAATATCCACAAACATTGGCCTTGTAATGCCTTCAGATAAAGTTTTTCTATCATTTACAATATCCTTTGCTATTTTCAAATCGATAACAATACCCGATTTATATTTAGCACACATAATACCATTTTCTAACCACATTTTAGAATGGTAAAACTCATATATAAAATTAACATTCGCATTCATATAATTTGCAGACAATAATTGACACTATACTAAACACTTGAAGAATCAGATTGGAAGAATTACACTATGATGAGTAAAATAAAACAGTATAGAAAATCCTTATGATGCCTCCCAGGATTTTGAGAATTCTTTATCTTCAAATGCTTCTGCTAATCCTGTAATCTGCTTTAAGCGCAATACTTCATCAGGATCCATTCCTAATTCCTTACCAATCCGGGCATTTGTCCAACTGCTTTTTTTAAGAAACGTTACCAATTTAGCTGTTAACTCTACCTGATGAGTACCCCGTGCCATGTTATGTCTTACGGTTGATGTAACCCTGTCTTCAAGCTTTTTTTTAAGTTTCGTAACCGGCAGGTATCCTTTCAGACTTTCTTTTATATCCTCCGTATGCCTGCAAATAGCCGTCCTGTGAAATCCATCTACCACTACCCAATAATCGCTGTCTTTTTCGTCAGCCACCACAACCGGCATTGTTAATCCATCTTTTTGTATGGATAACTTTAACAATTTCATCTCAGGAGGGGCGACTTTATTGGGATTGTAGTCATTACCTTTTACTTTATCAACCGATACAAGCTGAACATTTAACGCAGGATGATTTAAGCCCAGGAATTCATATAGCTCTTGGGTTATCTGATTATAGATGTTTACCTTGTCTTCCATGCTTGCGCTTGCGCCCTGTTTTAAAATTTGTTCTATCATGGCTGCATATATTTTGAGATCATATTTAATTGTTTTTCCATTTCTCTTTTTGTCTGACCGAATGAAAGCCCTGTACACCAAAAATCATTTTTTAGTAATACTTTGCAAATTCTTCTCCACGAAGGAGCTTTCCGTTTTGCTTCCACAGTTACATCAAATTTATCGGGTATTATTGCAAAACCATGCTTCTCCCAATAACGTATGAATGTGGATATTTTCTTTTCATAATGTGCTTTTAAATAGGGAGGCATGGTATTCAACAAAAATTTTGCGTAACTCTCATAAGTACGCCCATCCGGGAGATTCACCTTAAAGTTCCCCATAACGTGCCGGTCGTTCTCACTGTATCTGTTTCCAAAATTAGCTCCTTCAACACGCCCTACTACCTTAGTCCATGTTTCGGGTTCCAGTATTTTGAACAGGTAAAGTCCTTTTTTCTGGTCATCCCCATAAGGCTGGCATAAACGCATTTGATGAATTGATAAGCCTGCCAAGCGCATAAGATCATATATCTTATTATAATCAAATTTAAATTTACCGTTTGCCACCCATATATCCGATGTGAGCCAATCATATATCGGATAGAAATTATACAGGTTATCTGCTTTTTTCGTACTCCATTCTTTTCCGTTATAGGTTCCTTTTTTCGTATTTGTAATAGCTCTGAAACGGTTCAGACTTTCATTTGATCTGATGCCCACCATACATGCCGTATCTTCGCCACCGCCAAACCATTTACCAAACTGCGGCACAAACTCCTCAAACTCCATTCCTTTTCTGAAAAAAGGAAAATAGTTTGGGTCTTTGATGACGAATGGGTATTCCGGGTACTCTCTTACCCAAGCCTTTCTTTTACTTTCATCCCAACATAACCAATGCGGCTGATATTGGCTCACTGCATTGCGAAGGTGCAGGGGCAGGCAAACCCAAAACACTTTTACTTCCGGACGTAAAGCCATACGCAGCATATAATCAATCGTATGTTTATACTGAGCTTCCAGATCAATTATTAAAACATGAACAGGTAATTTATTGTGCCGTTTAGCCGCTTCAATGGCTAAGTTCAGCATTACTCCGCTATCCTTTCCGCCACTGAATGATACATATATCTTATTAAAATGAGTATATATGTAATTCATTCTTGCAACGGTAGCATCATACACGGTCTTGTCTTTATAATGCTTCGGCATTTTTTTCAATTAGGTTTTGTAGTATCACTTATCAGTTTTAAAAAACAATTCCGATGATATATTTTTAAATGAAAACAATCCTTTTAAATAATGGACTCTTAAATATACATCCTTTCTAATGACAATTTTGTTATTGACAAGATCGCATAGCGTTATAAAACTATTTTCAGTATAATCACTAAGGCAGCTATATTTTTGGAGTATCCCGAAAATTATGACCCGTTCATCTTCCTTGCTTAAAGCCTGATAAGTATCACAAGCATAAAAAAACACATTATCAATAAAATGTGTTTGTCGTAAAATTCTGTGTTTCTCAAATTTCTCTTTGTGAAACAGTACAGAATAATTATATTTTTCATTGTCGAGATTGAGAATATAATCAGGTGATCCAAGATTTTTAATCAGAGAAAATTCAGAACAACCAAAAATATTTTTTTCGTAATCAATCTGCGTAGTGGTAGAGATTGTTTTAACATTCGGTTCAAATAACTGGTTCGATAAGTTCTCATCAGGCAGTAACAACCTGTCCCTATAATAGTCGTCCTTCTCATAGTTAAAACCAGTGAAGTAATTACTGATAAATGACATTGTTTTTTTTAGGCTCATTTATATTTTTTTTGAAAATTGCAAATACAAAAGAATAATCATTGTTAAATTGATAATTGATATTATCAGGGCTAATAAAGCAACTTTCGAGTATTGTCTTGTCTTTTTGGGATAGTCTGTTCTGTTCATTTTTACAATTATTTTTTTTCCGAATTTCAATAAAATGTGCTTCAAAAATTTGTAATTTATAACTGATTGTATAATTTATCGTATTTTATTTTGTCATGCTCATTATGACTATCGGTTTCTTCTTTGTTTATTTTATGAATGATCCTCAATAAATCCTTATTCCCGCTCAGATAACATATTCGGAAATACACATCATCTTTTATAATTATTTTATTGTTATTGGAATCAGTAAGAACATGACGGTCAATTCCACTGTTTTCATTTTTTGGTTTCGCTGCCATGTATTTTTCGATGATGATATTTTTAAAATCGTGAATCTCCTGTTTTGTAAGGAGGCTAAAAGTGCAGCACGCATAAAAAAACACATTATCAATGAAATGGGTCTGAATATTTACCTTGTATTTTGATATTTTTTCTTTGTGAAACAAAACAGAATAAATAATATTTCCATGCCTTTTTTCTAAAATATATCTGGGCTTCCCCAATATTTTTTTGATAACACTATCCTTACATCCCCAAGCGGCATTCCTAAATTCTATTTTTATTTTTGCGCGTATAAGATTATTATTTTGCCCGGATAGCTCATTAAAATATTGTATGTCTTTAGGGAATAACTTTCGCTCATAGTATTCTTCTTTTGTTTGGTAGTAATAATAATATTTTTTTAAGGAATTTTTAATCATGTTTTTTATTTAAAATGATTAATAATTCCGTACTTAATGGCAAAAAAATAGTGCAAGAATATTGTATATAAGGGAGCCTTTACTCTCTCTCTCTCTCTCTCTCTCTCTCTCTACGGCTGCAATGGTTTCAGGAGGTCTCATAATTTGTACAGATTTATTTTATTATGATTTTATTTCTGAACAATACATTTTTACTGTACGCCACAACGTAGTAAACTCCCGGCGCAAGGTTATTTTCTGAATTAATAGTTGTAGAAAAATAATCGTTGCTGTTTGTGTTTACTACAGTTTTTGAATACGCCATATTGCCCAAAACATCATAAAGAATTAACAAAACCTCATTACCTATAACTCCATTTATAATAACATTTATTACGCCATTGGAAGGATTAGGAAAAATAATGACAGAGTTTATAGATTTTGCGTTCTCTACCGCAACCAAATTTGAAAAGGAATATTTTCCGTCATAATCGATTTGCTTTAAACGGTAATACGAAACACCTGTGTAGGGATCATCGTCTGTTAAACTATAATTACGAATTGTCGTGCTATTTCCAGCGCCATTAACCTTTCCAACAAATTCAAAATGTATTCCGTCAGTAGACTTTTCAACAGTAAAATAATCATTGTTAGTTTCAGTTGCGGTAACCCATGCTGTATTTACTTTTCCTGCATTATTCAGAACAGCCTCGAATGAAAGTAATTCTATGGGAAGAGGATTATTTGTATTGTTTGAACCGAGAGTAAACGCTCCGGGAGCGCTAAACGTAGAAGTAATTATCGTGCTGGATCTGACTGTTCCTGTTGCAGGAGATACTGCGCCTGTTGTAGTTCCAGTTCCATGATCTTTCCAGACAGATCCATCCCATCTTCCAACCGAAATAGCGGCCATGTCATCCACGCCACAACTATAACTATCCCAGCTTAATGTAACCCAGGCATCTTGCGTTCCTGCTTCGGTTAACGTCCAGTATTCACATCTGCCGATATGATTCAAAGAAGCGTCTTTTGAAGTAACATCGTAGGGTACAAGGTTGGGATCAGAATGAAAATAGGTTGCAGTGAAAGTTTCTGAACCGGAAAGTGAAGAAATAGAAATGGAGCGGTATTGAACATCTTTACCAATAGGGAAAGTAAAATCGGTGCTTCCCACTTTTGCCATCGGACCATATACAAAGCTACTATTAGATACTCCACTCACAGATGAGCCAGCATTCATTGTTATCAGATTGGTGGCATCGGTATAAAGATAGCCGTCTGTTAATGTTAAAATTCCGGCAGCGCTTATCGGCTGGCTCAAAGTAACTCCGGTAGCGCTCGTGTTGTTAATTGTTAAGTTGTTAAATGTTGTAGATGTTGCGCCTGAAATGGTTTGCGCGGCAGTGCCGGTGAATAATACTGTTCCTGTTCCGGCATCAAAACCGATAGCATCTGTGCTGCTATTTGTCCAGTCCGAGCCATTAATTGTAATGTTATATGTTGATGCCGAAATAGCAGTGAATCCTGTGGACATTGTCAAACTTCCGGTAGTAACATTATTAGTCAATATCCATCCATCCGCATCGGTACTGGAATAATTGATGGCATTGCCTACGGTAAGAATTCCATTGAGGGAAATATCTGCTGTGCCGGATACAGTTAAATTATTAGTGATGGTAGTAACAGCTGAACAGTTATGATTTCTGGATCCTATCAGGCTAAGATTGTAATAAGTAACCCCCCTTATGGTTGCCGTACCTGCTGTACCGTAGTTAACGGTTACAGTTCCGGCAGATAAAGTATATGCTCCTGTTAACATGGGAAAAGTAGCCCCTGCATCATGCCGCACTATAAGTTCTGAAGTGCCAGTCATAGTGAGACCTCCGGCACCTGTCAGGTTGTTCCCATTAACTGCTTCGTCAAGTATGGCTGCATCCTGAATGGTAACTAAATTGGTTACAGTAACAATACTCGGACCCGGTGACAGTAATGATTTTGTTCCTGAATTGGAGGCAGTAAGATTATAATAGGAAGATGCGGGTGTTTTAATGGTTTGCGCTCCGCTGCCGCTATAATTTACAGTGTTTGGGCTGGCAGAAGCATTAAGAGTTCCGGTCGTAAGCAAAGCAGATGTAGTGCCTCCCATATTAAGTGTTGAACTTGCAGCATTAGTCCAGGTGGAGCCAGCAACGGATCCAGTCATATCTCCAGTTAACGTTACCGTGCCGTTATTGGTAACAGTAATAGCTCCTGTGATTGCAAACACAGGAGCTATGGTCAGATTAGTTCCTGTAGAAATTGTTTTATTAGCAGTGGTAACACTAACAGTTGCGCCAGCGCCTGTTATACTTGCTGCACCTGCTGAACCGCTTATAGTTGTACCGCTTATCCCGTTTAATATCATGGTGCTTGTTCCAAGCGCTAAAGTACCATCAACAACCAAGTTGCCTGTAACTGTCAAACCAACCCCTCCGCTCATTGTTAGTATCGTACCCGTACCTATATTCAATATTCCTGTAACAGTTGAAGCGCCTGATAAACTTGAACTACCAGTACCCACCGTAGTAAGATTTCGGGTAATCGTCCAGTTGCCGGCTGTAGGGGTGAATTTTCCGCTGCCAGCTGTAGCAAGATCCTTATTCACCGTAAAATTAGCCGTTCCATCCAGAGTAGCTGTATTGCTTATATCAACAAAATCAATGGTGCTTACTACATTTACAGAAACAGTTTGACCGACACTAATAACTGCATTTCCAGTGCTCACAGGTACACAATCACAGCTGGGACCTGCGCCACCGCTTGTATAAGACCATGTTCCATTGCCAACAGTAGCATCATTCCAATTACCGTTTTTTCTGGAATAATAATATTGCCTCAATGGAGTTGTTGTTGTATTTATCGTTCCTAATACCCATGTATTTGCAAGGTCTGCAATGGTAAGAGCATCTCGTTCTCCCGTTGGATTATCTACCGTGGTTACGGTAGGAATTACATGAGTGCCGATTCCGCCCGTTACCGGAACTACCAATCTCATATCGGCATATGCGCCAGTGGCGGAGAGAGTGGAAAACACAACATCAAGGTCATACGTTCCTCCGGTTATTGCCGAATTGGTTATAATGGACTGTTGATCTGTAATGCGTGTTACTGTGCCCGGAGTGCCCGGAATAGAAACATCAGTTACCGTATTAGCATCCGTATGCGATGCGCTCAGGTATCCTGCACCCGTAGGACTAACGGTAGAATTAATCGTGATGGGGCGGTATTGAGTAGAAGATCCGATAGGAAATAATCCATAATAACTCCCGCTGCCGCTTGTTATAGCTCCTACAGGCCAGTATCTTTTGAAATTACCGCCCGTACCGTTGTACATTATTCCAGCTGTGCGCGTAAGTGTTGATGCAGCCCCATTTCCCAACTGGAGTGTGTATGTACTCAGATTATAATTACCCGCAGTCATGGTGAGCAGACTGGTAACCGTAACATTTGAAGCAAGCGTAAGCGGTCCGGTTGTATTGGTGGTGAGATTATAAAATGTTTCTCCGCCTGTTTTAGTAATTGTTTGTGTGCCTGTTCCATTAAAGGTAACGCCAAAAGTGGAAGGAGTAAAAGTTCCGCCAAGATTAGTCCAGTCGTTTGTTACAGAAATACCTGCAACCGCCAATGTAACTATGGGTGTTGCATTTATTTTTAAATTACCAAAGGTGATAGCCGCATTGGGAGTAATGGTTCCGCTGCCTGTAAAAACAGAAGTACTTCCATCAGCAATAACGAGGGCTGCGTTACTGTTGGTAAAACCGGTTAAAAAATTTAAGGTGCTACCGGAGGATGTTGTGAACACAGGATTAATTTCATTTGCATTAGCCGCTCCGTTAAAGAAGTTAAAAGAGGGAGCCGCTACTCCGTTAAAATTAATGGTTCCGCTTCCGGTAACGCTAAGTGTACCTGAACCATCCGGCATTGACAGGGAACTGCCAAAAGTTACAGTTCCGGTTGAAACAGTAATAACTTCCGTGGCTACCGGCATTGCTGTACCGGGGCCTCCATTTGCCATCCAGGTTACAGCACCTGTTACAGAGAATGAGCCACCGGTAATAACAATGCTTTGGACTCTTGCAGCGGTATTATTGGTGCCTGTAAAAGTAAGTGTGCCTGTAACTGAACCGGTTCCTCCATTGATGTACCAGCCATTTGTTTGACCGGCTCCGGGTTGAATCAGATTTACATTGCCGCTTACATTTAAAACTTCTGTGCCGCTATGAGTAAGTGTAACCACAGTAGCCCCCCCGCCTCCACCATCATCAAGGGCTAAGTTGACGCAGGAATACGTAAATCCTCCCGTTAAAGAAATCGTAGCATCAATAGCTGCGGTTCCAATATTAAGATTTGGAAAAGCAGTACCGGCAGTACCTCCAATTGTTGTTGCTGTACCTGTAAAAGTAACGGTCCAGCCTGCTACTGATTGAGCCAATGTTCCGCCATTGTTTGTCCAGTTTCCTGCTACTTCAAAACTGCCTGCCTGAGTAACTGTAATGCCTGAATTGATCTGAACATGACCAAAGGTAATGGCTGCGGTTGGAGTGATGGTTCCGCTTCCTGTGAACACCGCATTGCTCGTAGCATTCCATGTCATGGCAGTGGTAACATTTGTATAAGAGCCGCCAAAGTTTGCTGTGCAACCGGCTATGGTAGTGATAACGCCTGCTCCATTATCTGTAAGTCCGCCATTAAAGTTGACGGTACCTGCTCCAGTGAAAGTGATATCCTGATCCACATCGTTTGCCAAGTTAAGAAGCAAGGAAAATGTAAGCGTTCCGGTAGATACTCTGAGACTTTGTTGAGAAGCGTTTACTGTTGACATAGTAACAGCGCCTGCAACAGATATGGTTCCTGTGGCAGCATCTAATGTGTAGTTGAAAGCTTTATTTCCTACATTCAATTGCAATGTACCGGTAATTGTAAGTGAGTTTGTTCCGCTTACTGTAAGGATTGCATTGTCTAAGTCAGTACCGCTGCCATCGCCAATGGTTACATTTGTAATGGAGTAGGCGCCATCAACCGTCATGGTAATAGGATTATTTTCACTATTTATGATCACATTATCGCCCGCACCGGGTATGCATCCGCAGGATGCACCACTCGGTGCGCTTGTTGACCATGCGGTTGGATCACTCCATAAGCCGGAACCGGCATCTCTTCCATAATACATTGTAGTTAAAGGGGTAGCTACCAGATTAGTTGTAGATATTCTGAAGTCGCCTGTTAAATCAGCCGCACTAAGCCCTGTGCGTTTTGCGGTGGGTGCGGGAACAGTTCCTGTTGCTGCTGCATGGGTTCCAACAGTGGTCACAGTGCTTGCTCCGTTAGACACCGCCAGGCGAATATCACCTAAAGCACCTGTAGATCCTAAATTAGTCATGGAAACATCTATACTGTAAGTCCCTCCCGCCAATGCACCGGAGGATAATACAAATTGGGCATCGTGTTTTCTTGTAATGGTAGTTACCGGGTCAGCAAATGGAGTTACATCAGTTACCGATAGTACACTTGTATGGGTAGCAGAAACATAATCTCCCGTAGTAATAGCACCAGCGGTTAAATTAATTGCAACGGGTCGGTAAGAGGCAGAAGTTCCCATAGGGAATAATCCATAACGAGGAGCTACGGTGCTACTAATTGCGGCAATGGGCCACCAGCGTTTGAAAGTGCCTCCGTACATGATACCTGCTGTGTATGTAAGTGTGGATGCGGCAGCATTACCCAATTGTAAGGTTCTTCCATTGAGGTTATAATTTCCCGCAGTCATGGTAAGAATATTCGTTACAGTAACATCTGTGGTGGATGCGAGTGTTAATGGACCAGTTGTATTGGATGTGAGATTGTAAAAGGTTTCACCGGTGGTTTTAGTAATTGTTTGTATTCCTGTTCCGTTAAATGTTACAGTATTTGTTCCGGAGGTGAAGGTGCCGCCAAGGTTAGTCCAGTTGCCTGCCACATTAATGGTGCCGGCTGCAAAGGTAACGTTGATACCTGAATTTATCTGGAAATGACCGAAGGTGATGGCTGAGGTTGGAGTAACAGTAGAGGGCGTGTTTAAGTAAAATACTGCGGTGCTCGTGGCGTTAAATATTTCAGCTCCTCCAAGTACAGTAAATGAGCCACCAAAATTAACAGTTGTACCGGCCATTGTAGTAAAAACAGAATTAGTATTGTCTAAACTATATCCCCCATTGAAATTTATGGTGCCTGCTGTTCCGGTATTAGTGATATTACCATTGGTTTGCGTAACTAATCCGTTAAATGTAAGAGTTCCATTCGCCAGCAAATCAAAATTAGTTGCGTTCGCTGTGTTCATAGTAAGGGGAGCTGTAACTGTAACCTGCCCTCCTACGCCTGTAACATCTACATCTACATCCCTTGCCCAGGTCCATCCTACAGCTTTGGTAAAAGAAGCTAATCCGGTAGTGATATTGATATCTTTTGTTCCAGCACCCGTTCCTGTTCCTAAATTATTAGTTACAAGATCGGCAACAGTGAGCGTACCCCCGTTTACATTCAAAGTATAAACTCCGCCATTGTTACCTGAATTAAAATCCAGGTCGTCTCCCACTGCCAGAGAATTTGTGCCGACAATAGTTAAAGTTGCATCATTGCCAGAGTTTCCTATAGTCAGATCGCTGCAAGCAGCGGCAGAATTGATGGTTACAACGGCAGGACCGCCACCACCATTATCCGTTACAATCACAATATCATCAGCATCGGGTATGCCATCAACATCAGTACCCACGGCTGTCCAAGTAGCAGGAGTTTCCCAATTGCCTCCTGCATCTACGCTGGTGAATGTGGAAACTTGTGAGAAAGAAAAGAAAGGAATAATCAGAAATCCTGAAATGATTATAACACTGCTAAAAAAATTTCTATAAAAGTTTTTTCGGGGCATTGCTGGCATACCTTTAAAAGAATAGGTATAGACAGTAGGGGGGGGGGGGTAAACAGAGGTTTTGTTGCAGATGTTGCAACAGAACTCATTGTATTGTGCTTTAAGGGTATTCTCATGGCTGTATGTGTGCCTTTTTACATTCGCAATAATACAAAAAATTACGATATAAAACCTATATAGTATTTTCTTGTTACTTGTCTGAATCCGTTTTGTTATCACTTCAAATCCATCGTGAGCATCAATAAGTTCAACAATGGTAATGGCTTCCATCAGGAAAAATAAGATACCCGAAAATTTCACCCAAATGATGACTTAGATTTTCAATTACAGGGTGAATATCATTGCCGGATTTCTGAAAAAGAATATATGCTGTCCAGCATAAAACACCTGTTAAAATAGCTATTGCACCCTTGTTGATCTTAGTCAGGATAGCTTTTTGATTGAGAACAGAGAATACCGAATCCTTGTACGATAAATAAAATATTTAGTTGTCGTAAAATATCCATTTATTCATTTTTTGTGTGCTAATTTATGCAACTTAATACTTTTTAGGTCGTTTGATTTAAATCAATTTTCGTGATACAATGAAAATGCAGATTAAATAATTAAAAGATTTCAGCCACTTCAACTCCTCTAAAAACTTTTGATAGAATTTAAGGTTCATCAAATTCCTTCCGTGGAAATTGACTACACTTGATGAAAACCAATTGTTATCATTGTTGATGGCGAATCCAATAAACCGTGTAAATTTTCTCTTGCTACAAACTTTTCAACATACATTACCTAATACGCCAAAAAATGAAGTAAATTTGCCTATAAATAATAAATAGAAATGACATAAAATAACTTAATTAAATATCGCATAATATAACGTTTAGCTGATTCGGTTGTCTCAAAACCACCAATTTAGAACACCTCCGTTGAAGCAAGTTAAGCGTCCAGAAAAGGGCGTGAGCTTGCTATTCGGAGGTGGGGACTTGGTGGTTCCTGAGACTGAGTAGCTATAAGTCTCACGCCTGATTTTTATATACAATGGATAAATTTAAAACTGTTACCCAAAAGATCACTGGAAGAGTTATTGTAAAAGAAAATACTCAATTCAATAATATTGATGCTGAAAGTGTCATTGTAGAAAGAGACGTAATAGCAAGGCTATACGGTAATATTCAAGAGTTACTTATTTTAAAAACAGGTGCAGTAGTATTTCTTCATGGTATATTATATGGAGATGTAAAAAATGATGGTGGTGAAGTACATATTTTCAATAAGGAGAATTAATTAACCCTTATTGAATTATGAAAAAGACTTTAATCAAATATGGTGAAGAATATAATAGAGAAAATTTAATAGAAAAAATTTCTCAATACAGTGATCTTTATACTAAAGAGCAACTGGAAAGTTATTCGATTAATGAATTGCTTCCGATATTCCATGCCCTCTTTGTTGAAATAAGAGAAAGAATGAAAATAAACAACCTGGATTTGGAAACATTTAAACTGTTAATTGAAAAAACCAACAAAAAAATTGGAGCAGCTCCCGATCAGTTACCTCTTGTCTGTTACCGAGGATTATTGTACGGAAAAATAGGAGAATATGAAAAAGCAGTAGAGGATTTTAGTTTTCTTATTCTTCAATCTCCTCGTCAATGGGACTTCTATTATTTAAGGGCATATTGTTACTTTTTTTTGAACCAGTTTTCAGAAGCAAGACAAGATTTATTGAAGGGATTATCATTGGAAAATCCTGAAAAATTTGAGATTGATAAACCCACTCAGAAAAATGTTTTTTTCAATATTGCGAATGAAAAGGAATTATTAAACATGAAAAGAATCCTTGACTTTGAATTTAATTACAATTTTGTTAGCTTAAGTAATTTATAAAAAACACGTATCTGATTTTGGAAAAGCCAGCTATAACCATTCCGCATTAATGGAAGATGAAAAAAATAAACCGGAGGAAAAGTCGGAATTTCGTAGTTTGGGATTTATCCTAATGATTATTGCATTTGTTCTTACTGTATTGATGGGAATATTAATTCTTATTGATTAATTTTTGCACCTGCTGGAAATGACCAAAGAAGAATTTATAACAAATTGGCTTCAGGATATGTCAAACAAGCCTAATTGTCCCGACCGGGAATATTTCGATAAACATTTTGTGGTACTTCCCTGTGATTGCAATGATAAAACCTGTAACGGCTGGAGAGCACTTTTTAATCACCCATTGATAGTTGAAAATCATAATCGTATTTTTAATCCTGAAACAAGGAACCGTAAAAATCCTCCTTCCTTATAAGTCTTCGTTGGCTTTTTTGATTTGTTATAACATCATCAAATAAGACAGGCTCAAACTTTTATTTCATGGATACGATGTATCGGAATTACAAGTCCTTTTTTCAGAATGATGCGTTTATCGGTATAACTCCAAACAGTCGTTTCAACCTGCTTAACATTTTCATCATCTTCAAAAATGATCTTTACTTTTCCTTTGTAATTATTGCCAAGCAGCATGGCCCTGTTCATATCCGAATTTCGCTGGGCAATTCCTTCTCTTGATAAAATAACCTCTGTGTTTGGAAAGCGCAGCTCTCCAATTTTGTCCTTGTCAATAATTGTTATCCTGGAGTAACTGTCTGACATAGGCGGGCGGGATTTATAAGCAGTGATACGTAAGTTGTATGATTTTTGTTTCTCATTTGTTCTTATTTACTTACACTTTAATTCATTTTTCACGCAACCCTGCATTCCATCGTATCGTTTCATAGATGTCCTTATGCGTATTCGCAAATCTTTAAAAAAAATGGGAATGATAGCGATGAACATTGATTTTTTTGAAATTAATGGCAGTATGTTTTATAAACTGCTGATATCTCCAAAAAAGGGCGAGGAAATTTTTGCAGTAGATACACTGCAAAAGCAAATTCAAAAATTTATTTCCGAACATCGCGATCTGCGTCATACTATTTACACCTGCACCGGAAACCAATATTTAAAAATGATAGAGTTTTACAAATAAGAAAATGAAGACCATGCCGGTTAAAAATTTTTTATGCAGTAAATGTGGGACATTGGTTAAGTCAAAATCCACTCCCAACAATTTCGGCTGCTTAAAAGGGGGTAATTTTCATTCCTGGCGTGATCTGGGTCACGAAGGAGAAAAAGGGTTTTATTGCAAAGGTTGTTTAACCCTTATTCATTCCAACGATATTCCCACAAAATTCGGTTGTCCCAATGAAGGATTTCACGATTGGGAAAAAATATTTTAAGCGATTCCTTTCAAAGCAAACTCCACATTCGCAAATTCTGAAGTACTTATAAGGCCGACGGCGTAAAATAGCCTGTTAAAAACCTTTTTCCGCCCCCCCCCAAAAAAAAACTCGAAATTAAACGGAAAAATGTGCAAAACTTTACCAAACTTTAGGGCCAACTATTCGTATAAATTATATAAATAAACTAAATCAATGAATGATAAAAATCTACAAAATACTGTTATTTATATCGTTCATGTGTTTGGTCGCTGTGAAAGCATTTGCACAGTATAAAGATTTACCTAACCCTCCCATAGACTTACAGAATATCCCGCAAGGTTCACTGGTGATTCCAATGGACAATAATAACCAGAACATCGGTTCGCCATTTAATTTAAAAGCATACGGATTGGTTCACTCGCTTTTGCTGAATGATATTCCTGTGAAGTGGGTAATAAAATCCGGTAAAGTAAAAGATGGCATTGACTTCTCCGCAACTGCCGAACGACTCTACCCTTCATTTGTTGCTTCTGCAAACATTAATTTCATTGCCAGTGCCTTCATCATTGACAGTGTTTGGATAAATAAACCTTCACCTTTCACTGGACAAACAGCAACGCAGGTGATTACTTCCTACGGAAATAATGTTGCCGTATTCCGGCTCTCACAAAATGTAACGGTGGATGTGCGCTACGATTTAGATTTCCGTCCGAAAATTGCGGTATTTAACAATGGGGGTAATCAGGCAATCCACGTTGCAATACTTACTGGCGGAGGCGTTACAAACTATAATATAATTAATGCCGGTGTCTTCACCGGGCTGGCAGAGTGTTATACTTTTTGTTCCGAAGCGCACTGGCAGGCAACAATTGCGGATACAGCTATCACTGGCAAGGTAAGAGATTTTGTATTCAGCGGAGGAAATTTTTTAGCGCAGTGTCATGCAGTTCATACGAATAATCCTCATGGATACGAAAACAATCACTTCTTTCAGACCACTACCGGGCTTGATGAGATTGGCATAAATACCACTGGTAATACTTATTACAATGTTGATTTAGCGGTAATGCAATTTCATGGATTGATGCAGCACAATGAAGGTGGTTCAGGAAAAAACTGGAGATTAAAAGCAGGCTCGTCCTGGAAAAGCGGGTTTTATCATGCTGTCAGCACTGCAAATGCGAAAGATACCATCGTGTTTTCCGGTGCAAAATTAACGCTTCCGCTTGACACAGCCGGAGGCAATGTGTTTTATCTCGGAGGACATGATTATGCTCCCTATACAGCCCTGCTGGACATCAATGCTGCCAGGCTATATCTGAATGCTACTTTGATACCTGCTGCAAGGCCAACGGCTTTTGCACTTACAATGGGACCAAGCACCACTATCTGCCAGGGACAGCAAACAACATTAAGCGCAAGCGGACCCGCTGGAACCACCTATAACTGGTCCCCTTCAACAGGACTATCCTGCATCACCTGCCAGAACCCCGTTGCCACACCAACGGTAACCACTACCTATGTTATAATTGCAGACAATGGGGGTTGCAGGGGAGCCGGGACTGTGACTATAACAGTTAATCCTTTACCCGCTGCACCCATAGCAAGCAGCAATAATTCTGTTTGTACAGGAAGCACTATAAACCTTTTTGCAGATACCATCGCAGGAGCCACTTATTCCTGGTCAGGCCCTAATGGTTTTTCTTCTTCTTTACAGAATCCCGTTATTATTAATGCGACCACTGCCAATACCGCAACCTATTCGGTCATTGCAACAGTGGGGGGATGTCCGGGGCCATCCGGAACAACTTCTGTAACGGTAAATCCCACACCCACTGCAAGCGGTACACAAAACAATGTTTCCTGTTTCGGAGGAAGCAATGGTTCGGCAACTGTTTCTCCTACAGGCGGCACACCGGCTTATATATACTTATGGAGTGACGGCCAAACTGCTTCCACTGCCAACAATTTACAGACAGGAAGTTATTCTGTTACCGTCACCGATACAAAAGGTTGTACAACAACAGCATCTTTTTCCATTACTGAACCAGCTGCTGCACTTACATCCACCGCTTCACAAAGCAATGTTTCCTGCTTTGGAGGCAGCAATGGTATGGCTTCGGTCTCGGCTTCAGGCGGTACATCGCCTTATACTTATTTGTGGAGCGGTGGACAAACCACTTCTTCAGTCAGCGGATTATTGGTAGGGAATTATTCAGTAACCATTACAGATACGAAGAATTGTACTGCAACTTCATCCTTCACCATCACACAGCCATCGGCTGCCCTTACATCCACTACTTCGCAAACAAATGTTTCCTGTTTCGGAGGTAGTAACGGTACAGCTTCCGTATCGGCTTCAGGCGGCACTTCGCCTTATACTTATTTGTGGAACGGTGGACAAACCACTTCATCCATTAGCGGACTATCAGCAGGAACCTATACTGTAACCACTACCGATACGAAGGGTTGTACAGCAGTTGCAACGGCCCCTGTTACGCAACCAACAGTTCTTTCCTCTACTGCAATGCAAACGAATGTATGCAGTGGAGCGAGCAATGGTTTAGCAGCTGTTTCTATTTCAGGTGGCACATCGCCCTATACTTACCTTTGGAGCAATGGGCAAACCACCTCCTCTGCAACCGGTCTTTCAGCGGGAAGTTATTCTGTTACAACCACTGATTTCAATGGTTGTACATCAACATCAACAGTTACTATTTCGTTATTTCCCTCTATATCTTCTTCCGCTTCGCAAACAAACGTTTCCTGCTTTGGAGGAAGCAACGGATCTGCAACCGTTATTCCATCGGGCGGAACAACTCCTTTTTCGTATCAGTGGAACAATGGACAAACAACTACTTCAATAACAAATCTTGCAGCGAGCAATTATTCCGTAACTACCACCGATGCCAATGGCTGTACGGCAACTTCATCTGTTTCCATCACTCAACCTTCTGCACTTACAGCTACCGCCTCAAATAGTAACGTTTCCTGTTTTGGCGGAAGTAATGGTACGGCTTCGGTTTCCGCTTCAGGAGGTACGCCTGGTTATACCTACCTGTGGAGCAGCGGACAAACAGCCTCCTCTGCGAATGGACTTACAGCCGGTAATTATTCTGTAACAGTAACAGATACCAATGGCTGTGCGGCCACTTCATCAACTACCATTGGACAACCTTTAACTGCGCTTGTTTCTACCACATCACAAAATAATGTTTCCTGCTTTGGAGGAACTAATGGTTCTGCTTTTGTCACTGCTTCGGGTGGTACTCCTGGATATGCTTACTTATGGAACAGCGGACAAACTACTACTTCTGCAAGCGGACTGTCTGCCGGTAATTATTCCGTAACCGTTACCGATGTCAATGGTTGTATAGCAACCGTAACGGTTACCATTACTCAGCCCTCTGTTCTTTCTTCTGCTGCCATGCAAACGAATGTATGCAGTGGCGCAAGCAATGGTACAGCAGCGGTTACCGCTTCGGGCGGAACGTCTCCCTATACGTATCTGTGGAGCAACGGACAAACAACTTCCTCTGTTAGCGGATTATCAGCAGGCAGTTATTCGGTTACCACCACTGATGACAAAGGGTGTACAACACTGGCCACCGTAATCATCTCATTGTTCCCTTCCATATCTTCTTCTGCCACGCAAACGAATGTGTCCTGCCTTGGAGGAAACAATGGTTCGGCAACCGTAATTCCATCAGGAGGAACCAGTCCTTTCTCTTACCTATGGAGCAGTGGACAAACAACTTCCACTGCAAGCGGTTTCTCTGCCGGAAATTATTCTGTTACAATTACCGATGCTAACGGGTGTACGGCAATATCTTCCGTTACCATCACACAACCTTCTACTGCTTTAGCTTCGGGGACTTCACAGGGGAATGTTTCCTGTTTTGGTGGCAGCAATGGTACGGCTTCTGTTTCCGCATCAGGTGGTACGCCCGGATATACGTATTTGTGGAGCAATGGACAAACTACTTCAACTGCCAGCGGTTTGCAGGCGGGTACGTATTCAGTAACCACTACCGATGCCAATGGATGTACCTCAGTGGCTTCTCTTACCATTATCCAGCCTGCTGCTGCGCTTACTGCCACTGTTTTGTACAATAATGTTTCTTGTTTTGGAGCTGGTAATGGCTCTGCCTCGGTCTCGGCTTCAGGCGGTACACCTGGTTATAACTATCTGTGGAATACCGGACAAATAGCTTCATCGCTGACAGGTCTTGCTCCGGGCAGCTATTCTGTTACCGTAACGGATAATAACGGTTGTACGGCCAGCAGCTCTTTCACAATCACTCAGCCAAGCGTATTGGCGGTGAATACTGTTCCCGTATCGGTAAGCTGTAATGGAGGTACGAATGGATCCGCTACTGCTGCGGTCAGCGGTGGCACATCTCCTTATACTTATTTGTGGAATACGGGAGCAACCGGTGCAACAGCCAGCAATTTAACAGTAGGTACTTATACAGTTACCATAAGCGATTCAAATTCCTGTGCGGTCACAGGAAGCGTAACTGTAAATGAACCTATTGCAATAGCGCTTTCTTTCTCTTTTGCTCCTTCGACCTGTAACCAGAGCGATGGTTCCGCTACGGTAACAGCATCGGGAGGCACAGGTGCTTATTCTTATTTATGGAGCAACGGACAAACCACTGCAACAGCCAGCAATATACCATCAGCTAATTATTTTGTAACGGTAACCGATGCCAACGGCTGTACCCAAACGGGAAGTGTTCAGGTATATAACAATCCGGGGGTAACCGCCATTCCTGTTACTTCTGCGAGTGTTACCTGTAATGGAAGCTGCAACGGTTCTGCAACGGTTGGAGGAACAGGCGGTGTTCCGCCCTATACTTACCTTTGGGTGAACGGTGCAACTACAACTTCGATAAATAACCTGTGTGCAGGGACTTACACGGTAACTGTAACAGATAGCACCGGATGTATTTCTTCAACCGCTTTTTACATCACCCAACCGGCTCTGCTCAGTGCAACGATCACTCCTACTCATATATCCTGTTTTGGAAACAATAATGGCAGCGCTATTGCTGCTGTAAATGGAGGTGTAAGCCCCTATTCATATAGCTGGAATACAGGTGCTACAACTTCTGCCATCAGTAATCTGACAGCGGGCAGCTACTCGGTTACAGTAACCGACAATAACGGATGTACAAATTCAGCCAGCGTAATTATTATCGAACCCAATCCGGTTTCTATCATCACAAACAACAAAAAAGACATAAGCTGTTTCGGTGCTGGGGACGGCTTGATAGCGGTTACAGGAAATGGTGGTACTCCTGCATATACGTATTCCTGGTCTCCCAATGTGGGCAGTTCCTCCAGCGTAAGTAACCTGGCCATTGGAAATTACCAGGTGCTTGTGCTCGATCAAAACGGCTGTAAAGATTCCCTGTCTTTCAATATCACACAACCTGCTGCATTGGTTACTACAACCATTTCCATTTCTCCGCCTACTTGTTATGCCGGCAACAATGGCTCTGCAAGCATTTCTGTAAGCGGGGGAACTACTCCTTATCAGTACGCATGGTCAACTGTTCCCGTTCAGACGGGTATAACGGCCACTAATCTTTCGCAGGGCAGTTATACGGCATATGTAACCGATACGAATAATTGCAAGGATTCTTTACAGATCACTATAACACAACCTACACCGGTTATCACTACGGCAGGGATGGGCGATACCATTTGTTTGGGACAATCGGCAACCATCAGCGCAAGCACATCGGGTGGAACAGGAAATTATACCTATTCCTGGAGTCCTTCAATAACAGGTAATGGCAGCACACAGACTGTTTCACCTACTGTATCTACAACTTATACAGTAACAGCCTATGACCAGAATAATTGTTTTTATCAGAGCGATACAATCGCCATAAATGTTTTTAGTTTAACTCCGGGAAGTATTACCATGTCTGCTACTACGCCTATTTGTCCGGGACAAAGCTCGCAGGTATCTGTTATGGTTACTGGCAATACCGGCTCTTTAACATATTCCTGGAACAACGGACTTGGTAATGGTACAGGGCCTTATACGGTTACACCGAGCCAGCCAACGACCTACGTAGTAACAATTACTAATTCCTGCGGTACGGTTATCAAAGATTCGATTAAGGTGAATTTTAATCCGCCACCCACTGTATTATTTTCACCCGACACATTGGAGGGATGTACTCCAGTTACGATTTATTTTTCAGATCAATCTCTGACGGGAAACAACAGCGATCCTATCACCTCATGGTTTTGGAGCTTTGGGGATGGTTCTACATCCACTCTGCAAAATCCATCACACACCTATAATAATGCAGGCACATACAGTGTCGTTTTGCAGGTTACTACTTTGCAGGGATGTACCAATAGCAATTCCGCAAATCCTGTATTGATTATAGCACACCCGATTCCTAATGCTTTGTTCTCTGTTAACTCAACCAATTTACTTATACCGGTGGATCTGTTAAAGTGTAACAATCAATCTACCGGAGCAACCATTTATTATTGGAGTTTTGGAGATGGTGCTACTTCCAACCAAACCGATCCTGAACATAAGTATAACACTTCAGGCAATTATGTTATCCAGTTAATTGCTACCAGTGCTTTCGGTTGTGCAGATACGATGTACCTGGATGTTACCGTAACGCCTACTATCACTTTTCCATCGGCCTTTACTCCTGATCCCAATAGCAATTCAAACGGCTATTATGATCCAAACAGTTTGGATAACAATATTTTCTTCCCTTACACGGCAGATGTTGTCGAATTCGAGCTGCTGATTTTTGACCGATGGGGTGAATTAATTTTTGAAACACACGATATTAAGCAAGGCTGGAACGGGTACTTTAAGGAAAAAATCTGCCAGCAGGATGTATATGTTTATAAAGGCTATGTGAAATTTATTAACGGAAAAGTTTATAGAAAAACAGGAGATGTTACACTCATACGCTAAAATATTTTTTGTTCTGTTGATGTATTTGCTTTTGGGAATTGCACCGGTGATCGGACAATCCAAGAAAGTGAACAAGCTAAAAGTATATCAATTGGCCAACGAAAAAAGCGACAAAGGCGATTACCTGAACGCTTTGGAGCTGTATAAGGTTTTGTATGATCTCGATACCATAGATAAAGAAATCAATTATAGAATGGGTGTTTGCTATTTTCATATCAAGAGGTATAAAAGCAAATCATTAAGGTATTTTGAGCAGGCAAAGGGATATGATAACGATGAATTGAAGTATTACCTTGCGGCCAATTATCAGATGAGAGGCGATTACAATAAGGCCCTTGAATATTTTCAGTCGTATCAGAAAGCGAACTATGAGAAAGAGCATTCTTTCAGGGAAATAAACGACCAGATTGCAAAATGCCTGTATGCGAAGTATGCAGAAACGCATCCTTTATCAGATATTGTTATTGAAAATTTAGGTGATTCCATTAATACACCTTTTGATGAATATGCCCCGCTTATTCCTGCCGATGAAAGTGTGCTGGTTTTCACTTCCAAACGGTCAGGAAAGAAGGATGTGTTCGGGGAATATTACGAGGATATTTTAATTTCAAAGAGAAAGAATAATTATTGGACAAATGCTTCCGGCATAAGCCCAAACATTAATACCCCCGGAAACAATGCCTGTACGGGGCTTTCTGCTGACGGACAAAAAATAATTATTTATAATTCCAATGATACGTTGCTAACGGGAAATTTTTATACTTCAGTTCACAATGGAACTGACTGGACGGTTCCTCAACTATTGGAATCAGAAATCAACTCAAAAGATTATATAGAAACAAGCGCTTGCTATGCCCCTGATGGGGAGACGGTTTTCTTTTCCAGTGATATGCCGGGAGGTTATGGAGGCAAAGATTTATACATGATAAAAAAACTTCCAAACGGAGCATGGGGCAAACCTTATAATCTCGGAGCGAATGTAAATACACCTTATGATGAAGATGCGCCTTTTGTCCATCCAATAGAAAATGTATTGTTTTTCAGTTCACAAGGGCAATCAAACAATATGGGAGGGTACGATGTATTTAAATGCAGCTTCAACAGGGATTCAGCCAGCTTTGCCAAGCCGGAAAACATCGGATATCCAATCAATACCTCCAACGATGATATTTTCTTTGTACTGAATACAAATGGAACGACAGGTTATTTTTCTTCTGAAAGAAAGGATGGTTTCGGCTTATCAGACATTTATAAAATTGATTTCCTTGACTTGCAAAATAAATATACAGTTATATCTTGTCAGCTGACCGATGAAAATGGAAATGCTATTTCGGGAGGGAAAATAACATTGTCTGAAGATGCTGATAAAATAATCAGCACATATACCTCTAATCCGCATACCGGAAAGTTCATATTAATTGTAAAGCCTGATAAGCAATATAAAATATCCATCTATGCGGCAGATTATATAGCGGTGCAGGAAAATTACACTTACAAAGTTGATGAAACATTGAATAAAAAATTTATCCTGAAAAAATAGCCATGTTGAAATGCAGAGGCTTCATATTAACTATTCTATTATTTGCAGTGAGTGCTGCGAAGGCTCAGGATATTCATTTCACTCAATTTTATTCTACTTCCATGTATCTAAATCCTGCTTTTGCCGGTGCGGACAGATGTTCCAAATTCAGCTTGACGGCCAGGAATCAGTGGACGGGTATTCACAAAGGATATAGCACCTACCTTGTTTCATACGATGGCCCTATTCCAAAATACAATAGCGGACTTGGTATAATGTTCGCTACCGATGTTGCAGGGAGCGGAGGGCTTAAGACAACGATTTTCAACTTAAACTATTCTTACAGTGCACTGCTTACAAGAAAAGTAGCGATCCGCTTTGGCGCACAGGCTGGAGGGCAGCAGATAAGTCTTGGCTATGGTAACCTTCTGTTTGGAGACCAAGTGGTACGGGGAGGGAACGTCAGCACGATAGAAGATCCGGCCATTAACTGTACATTTTTGGATTTGGGAGCAGGTACACTTTTATACAGTGAAAAATACTGGCTCGGAGTTTCTACAAGCCATCTGAACCGTCCCAACCAGTCTCTTCTTGGCTATGGTAATTCTAATTTGCCTATTAAGACATCTGTTCATGGAGGTATAAAGATAAAGGTAAATAGTCCTGAGAAAAAGAATGAGACCGAATATATTGTCCCTGCCATAAATTATCAAAATCAAAATAAATTCAGCCAGGTCAGCTGGGGACTGTACTACATAAAAAGTCCGTTGAATTTCGGGCTGTGGTACAGGGGTATTCCTTTTACCAATTACTCGCAAAAGGGATATTCAAGCAATGATGGTATTGCAGTTCTTGTAGCAGTTGAAACTCCCAAATTTCATTTTGGGTACAGCTATGATATTACATTATCACGTTTGACAATGGCCAGCGGGGGAGCGCATGAAATTACCTGTTACTACAAAATCTGTAAAAAGAGAAAAACAAAATTTAAGATGTTATTGCCTTGCCCGAAATTTTAGCAATGATTAAATCCAGGTTTATGAAAAAATAGAGAGAAAATGAAAGAGTTCAGGGACAGAACGATGAAAAGGATAATTCAATCAGCTGATGTTTATTCTGTTGAGTACATTATCCGGGCTGCGAGAGATAAAATGATTGAGAACGGGATAAACAGCCATATCATCAAGAGGTTTATCGAAAAATTAGAGCTTGCATTAACTCGTATTGAAAAAAGCAAGGTCAACGAAAAGGAATGGAATAATGTAAAGAGAGCAATGGAGATACTAAAAACTTTGATATAAATAGATAAATTTTATGCCAATGATAGAGGATATTTGTATGTTTATTTCAGGGCTTATTAGTGGCGGGCTTATTATCTACTTAGTTTGCCTGAATCGAATACGTAGTTTTAAAAAACGCAGGGATTATTATTACTACAAGCTGCTTGCCAAGCCAAACGTGAATGAAGAATTTCACGATTGGGAAAATTATTTTAAACTATTTACTGGAGAAAATATCCCTAAATGAGAAGATGTAATGCCTGATACAACATCATATTTAGAAGCCCTTACTGCGTTGATAAAGGAAACCGAAGGGAAATTGCAGAACACTATGAAAGATGGAAGGAACGGGAATGGAATTGAAAGTTTAAGAACCATTCTTAAATATTTACGGGAGAAACAAAAAGAGCTGCAAGACAGTGCGAATGAGAAAAAATAATTTGTAATTAAATGAAAAAAAATTAAGCAATACCTCCCTTACACTACACCAGAATAAAGCATTTTTTGCGGATCAACCTTAGCGCCGGAGGGATCCGTTAATGTTAAGTGCAAATGTGGGCCAGTGCTTTTTCCCGTGTTCCCAGAGAGTGCAATAACATCACCCTGCTTTATCTTATCGCCTTTCTTCACCAGCTGCTTGGATAAATGAGCATATCCGGTTTTATAGCCGTTATCGTGTTTAATGATAACCTGGCTGCCTCCATCCCCTCCCGAAGTAAGAGCATCCACAATGCCCGGCATAGGGCTTTTAATCGGTGTTCCAACGGGAACAGCTAAATCAATACCGTTATGAAAGGCATTTTGCTTTCCGGTTTTGGGATCTGTGCGATATCCGAACTTGCTGGTTATTTTAGCGACCACCGGACGGAGCCAGCTTTGGGCTTTTTCTGCGGCTTCTTCCGCAATCTCCTTAATTTTCTTGCGGTGCTTATGAACCAATACACCAATGGTAATTAACCCGGCTGTTATTCCAAGTCCCCAAAATACCTGCTTGCGTGTAATTTTCATCTTACTTCAATTTGTTTTTGCAATCAAATTCCTTTTTTTCGACCTCTGTAAACCTGTCGTACAGGGAAACACAAGTGCGAACAGTAACCGCAATGAGGAATACGGTGTATAGCGCTTTCATTAATTTGCTTTGCTCACTCATGTTCGTGCGTTTTTGAAATTTCCTGAAGCTGGTTCCGCAGCTGCTCGTTTTCCTTTTCCACTTTGTCAACTTTATTCTCCAGTTCGCAGATCCGGTTACGCTGGCTCTCGATTTGTCTTTTGAGTTCTTTGTTTTCCTCTGCTACGGCTTCCAGTTCCTTTACCCTTTTTTCGAGGGTTTTTGACCACTCAATCCAGTTTTCGGAGGTCAGCTTTTCAGCCTGTGCGTTCAGATTCCTGATTTCGGCAGCCTGTTTCCGATTATCAGACCGGAAACGGATCACCAGCTCCACCAGTTTCCAAAAGCCGGTTGCGCTAAATAATACGGCTATCAGTTTTAAATAATCCATAGTAAATTATTTGTTAGGGAATTTCAATCACCGGTTCCACCGGGATCACCCTTCAAAGACTAAATTTGGTTTGCGTGATATATCCTGTAATGTTTACATGAAGATTCTTGTTAGCAATAGCAATTACAATAGGAATAAGTTCGTTTCCTGAAGTCCCGAAAGAAACTGAGGGAGAAAGACCTGCATCCTGACGAATTTCTCTTGCAGTAGGCGCTCCACCTACCCATGAAATAACATTGCCCACATTTTTTGCCACGCCTTCATAAATGGCTGTCCAGGTATCACCAATTGTTCCCGCTGAACCGGAATTTTGCACAATGCTAAACTGCAACATAAACTGTATGATTGAATTATTGGGAATCCTCCAACGGTTAGAAGCACTTGCTCCACCGCCATCCAAGTTGATTGGGTATATTCCTCCACCAGACGGCACAATGTTCCAAATAGTTAAAACACTATGTTGAACACTTCCCTGGGTAGCAAAAAAAGCTCCCGGAGCTTTGCTATATTCATTGAACTGCCACGCATCTGCATAACTTCCAATAGCTACACTAAAGGTGCTATTAGCTCGGTTATTGTTTCCATTTAATACAGCAGCATGAGAGCCAGGAGCAGTATTGTTCACTCCTAATTTTGGTATAATGGAATTTACACCTGCGCCTGCCTGATATTTTAAAAGTGCATTGAGGAGTGTCATCAGCTTCAGGGAGGTTACTGCCCGGATATCATCTAAACCAGCATTTACTTCTGCCTGAGTTGCAAGTTCGATCAAGCCTGATAAAATTTCCGTTGCAAGACGGTTATCTAACAAAACCCTTAATTTAAAAGGGGTAATTATACGTTGGTCATCAATACCTGTATTTACTTCAGCTACCGTAGCTAATTCAGAGTAGCCAGCTAACAATTCAGTAGCCTGTTCAAGGTTAGCTTGAATAATAGTCCAGTTTGCTCCAACCGCTAATTGTGTTCCACCCGGATTATCATTATTACAGTAGATAACGTCTTTTACTTCTACATTTATTCCTGCTGGCCCACCAATTTTACCGGCAACATTGACTGTATAAGCATCTCCTTTTAGCCCGGCAGGATAATTTGGATTTCCAGCGCAATTAATTGTTCCTTTATCTTCCCATAAGCCAGTTATCTTACCTGCTACATACGCTGCCAGCTTTTGTGGAGTGACGAACCTGGTATCATCAACTCCAGCAGTAACTTCTGCTTGCGTTGCAATTTCAGCGATACCAGCTATTGCTTCCGTTGCGGTTTTTGTTATAAACCAGTTAATAAGTTTAAGAGGAGTAATGTGTCTTTGATCGTCAAGTTCTGCATTTACTTCTGCCTGTGTAGCTCTTTCTGAAATTCCCGGCTGAAGCTCGGTTGCCAGTTGCGAAGCAAACCATGTAATTAGTTTTAATGGAGTGATGAATTTGGTATCATTAATTCCAGAAGTAATCTCTGCTTGCGTTGCGATTTTAGCAAATCCT
The DNA here is from genome assembly GCA_016183775.1 of Bacteroidota bacterium. Classification (NCBI taxonomy): domain Bacteria; kingdom Pseudomonadati; phylum Bacteroidota; species Bacteroidota bacterium. The sequence goes on along the minus strand of JACPDY010000093.1, from coordinate 96,825 downwards.
GCAATTACTTCGGAGGCTTGCTCTAAATTTGCTTGAATAATCGTCCAATTGTGTCCAACATTTTCATCGTCTCCACCTTCATTATCTATGTTACAATAAATAATATCTCTTACCCCTACATTTGGTCCAAATAGTCCGCCAATTTTTCCTGCTGTACTTACTGTGTAAGCATTTCCTGTTTGACCAGCCGGATAAAGTGGATTAGTTGAGCAATCAATAAGACCTTGGTCTTCCCAAAGCCCTGTTACTTTATCTGCAATATAAGAAGCCAATTTAGCAGGGGTAACGATTTTACTATTATCCACACCGTCAACTACTTCTTGAGAAGTGGCTATTTGTGAAATGCCCATGCGTGTCTCTGTTGCATCCAACAATAAATGACTGCTATTGGCAATCTGAAAGACAGTTCCGTCATAAATTAAAATATAAACTTTGTCGTTAGTCAGATCTCCCGCTTCCAGGTTAACCAATACTCCAGCAACAATTTTCTTAATTGCAATTATACCCCTTCCATTAACATTGATTGTTACTGCTCCGGTGTTCGGTTGAGAAAATCTTACCTCCAATGGTAAGCCCTGACGGTATTGTAAAATGGCAGGTGTTAAAACAAGCAGGTAATCATCAACTCCGGTAGTTATACCGAAGCCTCCTATGGAATGGTCAATAGGAAAATCTCCGACAAAATTTATGTCGTTGAGATTTACATCACTTTGGTATCCTCCGATAAAGCTCATGGTAATTAGGGTATTTGTGAATAATTAATCTGTGAATGAATTGCTCCGTCATTATAAATCGTAACCGATATGTCTGTTCCAATATCTTTCATCAGCATTTGTACCTTGGAAGCATTGAGGCTTTGGGCTTGGATAATTCCTGCTACATAATTGCTGATGTTAGTTCGCTTTATATGGTTAATTCCGGGTAAATTCGGGTTAGTTAACTGGCCGGACTGGTTCATTATTTCTTCCAGCGTGGGTGGTTGTGGAGTTATTCCTCCCCCTTCACCACCTTCGTCTATTGGTTCTATTACTAATGGCATAGTGTTTTATTTTATAATGGTTAATACTGCGAATATGAATGTGCCGGCAGCAAATAATCTTTTCTGCCATCGTTCCCTGCGAATTTTTTTTTCGGATTGTTTCAAATCGTTATCAAGATTTCCGATAACTGCATCCTGATTGATGATAATACTTTGCTGGTTTTCCGTTTTCATTTTAAGTATCAGTATTGAACTATCATTGACGGCCTGCAACTGATTTAATAATTCGACTTCATTTTCAGTTTGCGTTAAAACTGAATCGCAATACCGATTGCCTTCCAAATTTTTTGCTATGACTTTGCTCTGCGGTATCGTAAAACAGAAAAGCGTATCCTTATTTTGGACTACTACTTTCGGTGTTAAACTTTGAGAAGAAACCGAAAAGCTCATCATTAGTGAGAGCATCAATGGCATTAACTTTTTCATGTTGTTTGTTTTTTAATTGAACTATGGTTTTTTGGGTACTGGAAAGTTTTTCCTGAAGGCTATCTGTTTTCAATTGGAGTGCGTTATATTTTTCATCCAGTACCAGGTTCTTTTTATGGAATGAATCATTTTTCGCTTCCAGTCGTTTTGTGTTTTCTCCGCATTCTTTCTCTCCGTCCTTGCAAGGGACTTTCAACTCTAATGCTACATACAGCCCAAAGCAAATGAATAAAAGAATTGAGATTATGATGTTATTTCCCTTCATTACCGTTCAGCTTTTTAATTTGTTCTTCGTCCAATAAATGTTTTGAAATAGATTCCGGTAATGCGTGTTTAGCCAGCCAATACAAGAGTGCTTCTACAATGAACTTGTGAAAGACCAAAGCAAAAATGAATGACTGAAAAAGGTTTTCGATTTGCTGCAATTTGTACCCTCGCAAGAAATACAATCCGGTTCCATAAATGATCCCGATAATGATAACTCGGTAACGTGTCCGGGTTTGTGTTCCGGTTGCCTTCTGTAAACCTTCTTTTACCTTGTAGTGGTTGATGCCATAACAGATAATGATGAACGTGATAATGTACTGCCAGTCAAGTGCAGTCATGTAATTTTTGATTTGTGCGATAATGTCTGTTAATGTTTCCATAGATATTTTGATTAATAATTAAGTGCCGAAAAGAATTACATCTACTGGTTTTAAATCGGCTCTCTCCAGTATCTTTTTTTCTTTGAGCTTGGTGATCATAGGTGCAAGCTCCTTTTCGCTTACACGTTCGATTGCCTTCTCTGAATAATTTGCAAGCAGTTTTACTTCCCACAAGTAGAGCTTGTCCAGTTCTTCTTTGAGTTTTTTTATCTGATCTTCGATTAATTCCTTTTTTTGTTTTTCTGCTGCCTCTACCCATGACTTCACCAACTTTTTAATCAAATAGTCTTTGAACTGCGAGTACGTCAGGTAGAGCGTTCCGGCTGTAAGAGAAATTGAAAAAACTGCTATCAATGCTTTCTTCATTGTACTATGATTTACTGGTGAACATTGATTTAATCATATAGTAAGCGACTGTGCTTAATGTTGTGGCTCCCACCACGGCAGCAACGAACTTGAAAATGGTATCATTGGTGAGCGTAATCTTCACATCCGTTCGTAAACCTTCATCTCCGAAAGTATTATCGAGGTACTTTTTTAACAGTCCTTTTTTTTGTTCCTTATCCTGTGTTGTATCTGCCATTGCTTATTTCTTTTTTGGTGGTTCGGCCAATCGGTATTGTTTAAGTTTTTTCACGATCTCTAATATTTCTCCGACTTCTTCTTTACTTAACCGGCTTTTGAGATCATCAATCAGGTTTATCTTTTCGGTGGATGCCTGATAATATTGAAAAGCAATTTGCGACACCTGTACCTGGTCTTTCAATGCACGGAATACACTATTGATTTTAGCTTCATCATCATCAAACACACCCCATGAATCACGTATGTCTTTTGCGTATGCTTTTGCACTGGCCACCGTAAGCATATACATTGGCTTCTTTACCTTTTTTCCGATTTCTTCCCAATAGTGTATGTCAAAAGCATTGCTTTCAACAAGGCCCACAGAATCAGGAGCAATATCCCTTTGCAGTTCGCTGAAAAATGCAATGGCCAACTGGTCACGCTTTTTTCTCTTACTGTTGAATACAGCAACCCCAATCCACACTCCGGCAATAGATACAATGCCTACTGTCAGAAGGACTTTTGTATTGTTCTGTGCGAGTTTTATAGCTGCGGCTTTCATCTTAGTAATCCTGCCACCCTCCCTTGTGGGGTTAATGCTGCAACATCAGATGCAGACGTGTTCTGTGCAACTTTTACAATGGCATATAGGACGGCTGCAAGCCCCACAGTAATTACAATGGGAACTCCGTAGGTCAGCACTTTGGTAATGCCTTTGCCAAGGCCCATGATACTTCCTCCCAGGTCAGCAGCCGATGCAACGGCTGCCGTAGCCAGGTTGGTAACATCTATGTCGTGTTTTTTGAAAAAAGCATTAAAATCAGGGCGTGAAGTACAGGAAGCAGTTGAACCGTTCACCTGCCAAGTCTTCAACCAAATTGTTTTGGCATTTTCAGCACCAAACTTTCCCTCCAGCTTCTTGAAATAGCTGATCCACTCCGAGCATTCGGAGCTTTTTTCCGGTACGATTATGTCTTGTATAATAGTTGCCATCTGCTTTTACTATGAGAATTTTTTACCTAAAATATCTTCCACTTCTTTCTTCATTTCTTCAGCTTGAAGGTTGGGTAGTTTTTCTTTTATGAATCTTTCCAGTTGCTTTCGGATATTCACTTCACGCTGCCTTGCCTGATTTTTGGCAAGTGTCATGTAGATTTCCCTGCCCATCCAAACTCCCGCTGCGAGAATGAGTACTGTCCTCATGCTTCCGCTTCAGTAGAGTTTGTTTCTACCGCTGCGGATGCTACCACTTCTTTCCTTTCTTCTTCTACCGGTTTGTGGTAAATGTTCGCCTCCAAAACTCCAATGGAGCGTAACCATTCCCCCACGTTAAAACTTGGGCAGGCTTTACCATGTGCGTTGGGAGCTTCGTTATGTCCCAATACCAAAATTTTAGGATGGCGCTTAATGGTGTATTTTACATACACTTCAAGAGTTGCCAACTGTTCTTTGGTGCGAGTGTCTTTAGGTGATTTGTTCTCTTTGTCAATGCCACCAGCGTACACGATATGACGGGCGTTTCCGTTCAGTCCTACAACACCATTGCTGATTTCCCACTGATCTACAAAGTCGTCTGTATTGAAAGGGATGATGCTTACTAAATCTCCATCCAGTTCTACAATGTCAGAATAGCCGGGACGGTTCCAGCCACGTCCGCCAAGCTGAACAGGGTTTGTATGCCAGCGAATAATATCGTCTTTGCTAACTGGTCTGCCTTCAGGCGTTGCTGTGCAATGAAGCACTAAGTAATTTAATTTGTTGTTCATGGCTATTGATTTTATTGGTTAATTGTTATTTGTAATTATTTTGTAAAAGATCTCTGACCTCAAATTGCCGATACCATACCAGGACACTCACTGTATGTAGTCCCGGTAGCTTAAACCTCCAGTTCATTTTTCCATCTATGACAGTTCCGGCCAGTTCTGTTACTTCAGCAACATTCAATGCGCTTTGAGGACTTGCATATAATTCAAATGAGAGTGGTTTGCTTTTGACTGTGCCTGTTGGCGTAAACTTGTTGATGCGAAAACTGTTTAAGCGTTCCAGCCCTGTTACAACAAATTTTGCGTGTTGTATCACAGCAGGATTGCTTTGAAAATCCTCTCGCATTTCCGGGTAATCGGAGTTAATGGAAATTGTGCTGCTTACCTGTAAATAGCCAATAACATTGATCGTGTTATTGCTGGTATCGGAAACGTATATTGAATTGTTAAAGCTGTTGAATGCTCCACCGATGTTTTGTTCACCGAAACTTAATCCGTCAATTTTACTGTTGTCCGGACGGATAATAGTAAACGTATTGTCTTGGCGGTTCTGAACATATAGGTATCCATTGTAAGAATCAAAGAAGCTGTTATATGGCTTACTTCCTGCTTCAATTATTCCAACGATGGTATGGGTAAGCGTTTCAATCTGATAAACAAAATTGTTATTGGTAGCAACCGCATACATACTGTTGTTAGCCGGATTGTAGGTAATGGAAACGGGATATAGACCAACTGCCGGAATAGTCGTTACAAGTATATTGTTGCTGTCATAAACAGTAATGCTGTTACCAAGTGAATTAGCAGTATAGATATCTCCTGTTACAGGATTAATTCCAACTCCAATAGGATCCTGGCCGGTTGGCAATGGAGAGCCTGCAATTTCTGTTAATGCATCCGCATCAATGACACTCATGTTATCGCTCACAAGGTTGGCTACATAGACTTTAGTGTTTACCGGATTAAAAGCAATGGCTATCGGGCGTGAACCCACAGGGATGGTTGCGACTACATTCAAGGATAAATCAATAACTGCAAGTGTATTTGCAACTGAACAAACCACGTACACAAAACCGTATTTTGCGCTTGTACTTTTTGTATTAACAGTCAATGCAACCGGTGATGTGAAACCGGGAAAAGTTGGTTCAAGCTGAATAACTTTTACTACCTGGTTGTTGGAATCCAATACCGTGATAGTACCGCTTAGTTGATTTGCAATATAAACAAGCTGGTTTGCAGGATTAACTACAATGCCTTGCGGATGTACTCCTGAAGGAATACTGATTTGAGCAATTACTGTATGATCCTGAACATCACCGGGAGCAGGCGGGCTTGTACTGATATTTTGATTTCCTCCCCACAATACAACTTCTTTTTCCTCTGTGGATTTGTTTTGAATGGTAATCTGTGCTTTAGGAAATTCACGGAATATATCTGAATAGGGATTAACAGAAAAGGGAGTTACCTCACGTTTTTTCCATTTGCTCATCATGGATTTGTAAACGGCCTTACTGAAATCAGTAGGAAAAGGAACTGGCTTTTTCTTCTTTACATATTCATCGTTCGACACATTGATAATTCCCTGGCGTGTACCGAAACGTTCTACATCTTTTTTATACTTCTCTTTAAAACATTTAGCCTTAGAGGGTTTTCTAAGAGGCAGAATTTCTTTATTTCTTCTGTTTGGAATAGCATCATCCGCAACATCAATTAATTTAATGCGTGTACCAAACCTTTTTAAATCCTTTTCATAGCTCTCACTTTTCTTATCCAGATTAAGTGCTTTACGAAGATTTGTATTGGTTGCTTCAAAAAAATTATCGTCAGTTCCCTCATAGGTTTTTTCAACAAAGTTGTCCTCCTTAGATTTTTTCTTTTCAGCAAAAATCTTTTTGAGGCTTTGCGCCAATCCGTTAATACCTATGTTGCCAGTACGTTTCATTAAGCTCTGTTCATTTTTAAATTTTCTCTCCCTGAATAATTATCAATGAAATTCACAATGTCTTTCACCCTGTTTCTATGTCCTTGTCCGACTGATTCGGGATGGGAATTGAATATTTTAGTGGTAGCGTAAACCGCTTCTGTTCTTGGAAATCCCAAGTCCAGGTATAAGCGTAAACCGTGTAGGTCGGCAGGTTTTTCCAAACGTGTTGGTATCTGATAATGGTAGCGTTCATGGAACAAGACCACCATCCTTACCGGGATGGTGAATTTTGCAAAAGCTGATTGCGCTACTTGTATCCTTCCTGATTTGCGGTTGGTCCGTGCAGGTGTTACTAATGGATTTCCTTCTTCGTCTGCAATTACCGGCAGGTATTGAATCAAAAAATCACCGTCTTTGCTGTCATATACTCCGGTAGGCAGGTAACCTGCTTTTGTAGCAAAATCCTGTGCGAAACCTATAAAACGATGTACCTCCGGTTCTGCCCAAACACTTCTCGGTAAAATCTTTTCCAATTCAAATTTTTCAATGCGAAAATTCTGATCGTCACCATACGCTTTATCATACATCTCCACCATGAGCTGATCCGGTGAAAGTGGAAAAGGAAGTGTAAATTCTTTATACCCCGGATTCCTCCCTTTGAATAATTCCTGGGTAAAGGGAACACGCCTGCGGATATAATCCGTATTGGGCTTCGTTGCATCATAGCATTTCACGCCCAAAGCACAAGGCTCATAGGCACGAACGCCTACCTTGACTTTAAACTGTTGCTGTTGTGATGGAATAGGAATAACCATGTTGTTTACGCTGCTGCTTTTAAAACTTCTTCTACTGGTGCTGCTATTGGAACTTCTACCACTGGTGAAGGAACTGGAACAGGTGCAGGTGCTTGTACCGGTGCTTTCACTTGTGCCGGTATATCTTTACTTTTTTTCATCATCCGGGATAAGCCGTATAATACAGCCAGCGCAAGTACAGCACCGCCCACATAAACTGCTATCGGTGGAAGCCCCATAATCTTTTTTTCACCTTTGGGATCTTCACTTTCTCCACCCATGCTCATTTCATAGTCGGAAGGCTCGCTACTCTTAAAGTATTTCATCACGTTCTGAATAGTACCTGAAGCGCCTTCAAAACCTCCGACCTTGTCCAATAGGTTTTTTGCCTTTTGTCCGAGATGCACTTTTTTATGTGCCTCGGCTTCGTTTACTGTTTTATCAGCGGTGTCTGCTTCAACTTTTGTTTTCGCTGCCGCTTCTTTTTTTGCTTTGCGTTTCGCCTTTAGCTTATCAAGAAAGTTGTCGTAATCACTTTCATAAAGCTGCATGATGCGATTTGCTTTTTCGGCTCTAATCATTGCTTTAAGTTTTATAGGATGTAAAGTATTTTGAGCGTTGAACCATTGACAACATAAGGCAATGCCTTATAGCCCTTTCCAACAAAGGAGTAGCTCTTTGCTTCTCCCGGAGGTAGCGATACTCCATTAAAAGTTGCGATGTTGGCTCCTGTGTTTTTCACAGAAACAAACAATGCTCCCTGCGGGGTTGCTCCATCAATCGTTACTTCCTGTTCATGCGGATCTGCTAATATGTCCATGTCAATTATTTTTTACCGTCAAAGACGGAGTTTAACTTATGCTGCGGCTCTTAGTGGTTGTAGTTCTGAAATAGGTTTCTTGTCCGCTTTGTAGATCGCCACTCCTACAACCAGGATAACAACACCCAGGCAAACAAAACCGAACATAGCTCCCATACCTGCTTGCTTTTTAGGATTACCATTTGCATCAAGTTCTTTGCTTTCCGATTTTGCTCCTTCGTTTCCTTCTCCTGCTGATTCACTTGCGGGATCATTGCCTCCTTTGGATTTATCCAGTAAGCCAGCTGCTCCGGCTGCTAAAGCTGTTAATCCACTTCCTGATTGATTTCCCTCACCACCTGATGTAGAACCGGAATCGCTGTCCGCTTCATTCTTCCCGGAAGAACCTGACGCACCGGATGAACCCGCAGTTTTTGCTGCTGCCGCTTCCTTTTTCTTGTTCTTATTGAACAATCCGAAGTTTCCAAGAATGGGATGCTTTTTTGGTGTAGCTGCTTTGGTCGCCTTTTTTTCCTGGCGTTTTACCTGTTTGACTTGTTTTTTTTCGGCACGTTTTTCTTGTCGCACCGTTTTCTTTTGCTGGCGTTCCTCTTTGCTTTTGCGTTTGAACAGATAGTCGTAATTTTCTTCTTCGTATCCATCGTATCCGCTGTTGATTGTTTCTCCGATAATCATGGTTTTTTATTTTTAATTGTTAGTGATTAAGCTGCTTTTGCATATACAACCGGAGCAGCTGCCGGAGATGGTTTCTTTTTCATCATTACCCAGCCGATGCCTGCAATGAATATTACTCCCACAACCGCTGCAACCATCATCATGGAGTTATCTCCTCCGGCTGGAGGAGGTAATCCCGGTGAGGGTGCTGCGCCTGCCTGATTGAGCATGGAGAGTTGAGATTTCTTTTCATCAATTTGTGTTTGCTTCAGTTCGTTTTTCAGCCTTTTCTTTTCGCTGTTGAGTTCACGCTTTTCCTGCCTTTCACTTTTTCTTTCATCTTTGCGCTGTTTCCTATCGGCTTTTTTTTCCTGCCTTGCTTCTTTTTTTTCGGCTCTCCTTTCTTTTAACCTGGCAAATAGATTATCGTAATCATCATCATAGCCTGCGTAATTTGAAAGACCAGTAAGACCGAAATTGTTTTTTTGTAGTATCATGGTTTTAGACTTTTAATGGTAATGGTTGTTCTTCCGATTGTTTCTTTGCGTAAAAGGCCATTGCTGCGAGTGCTAATCCAAGCAAAACAAAAAGAGCGATGAGCATATACATTTTGTTTTTGCCTTTGCTTTGTTCGTTTGCTGCCAGTTGTGCCTTGTAAGCATATATTCCCTGAAGTGTTTTTGAGGTAGCTTCTTCTCTTGCTCTTTTCCCTGCACCGATTGATCCGGCAATCCCGCCAATCGCATTGGTAATTCCTCCCAATATTCCACCACCACCGGAAGATCCTCTACCTTCTTCTGCTTCTGCATCGCCTCCCTTATTGAAAAGAGATTTAAAATCAAAGCTGTCATATTCACTTTCAAGTGTGCAGTCCAGGATAATACTTCCCAGCTCATTGTTAAACTCTTTGTTGCATTCACCAACTGCGGATAATAGTTTTTCAGTCAGTTCCTTGTCATCAGGTTTTTCCGTCAGCTCAATGCTGTAATTTTCCAAAAGCTCACGAACAGCTTTAGGTTTATCAGCAATAAGGATCCCGATGATCTGAAGCATGGCTTTAGATTTCTCGGTAAGTTTTACTTCCTGCTCCTTTGGTTTGTCCCTGCCTGTGATCCTTACCATTAGCTAAGAGATTTTCCAATGATTATTCCCGCAATAACTCCAATAGATATTTTCAGCCAAACACTGTTTTCCTGTTTGCCTTCAATTTTTTGTGTTTGCTTTTTTCTGCGTTTCAGTTCATCCCAAATGGTTTCTACCTGGGCCATCATGGTTTTGTCCTCCGGGTTATCTTTGGATTGCATCTTCGTATCGTCATAGAGCTTGGTCAGATCGTCAACCGATAACTCTGAAAGTTTGTCGAGCAGGTCTTTTGTTTCTCCCGAATAAGAGCTATGGCAACCGCAATAGTTACTCTCATCGCTTTTATGTCCTGATACTTCCAGTATGAGTTTTTTCTCCGGGTGTATGCTGATCAACTCTTTGATAACCGGTTCTCCTTTTTTCTTCACAAGGAGCTTAACGGATTTAACCAAGTCCTCAACTTTTTTTGGAGCTTCATATCCATATTTCTCAACAATCTTGGCTGCATCAAACGGCTTTTGCAATACGATGTAGTCTATCCTGTTTTGCGCTTTTCCTTTGCACATGGTTTTTTAATTAATGGGTTTGTGGTTTTTACTTTTTGTGAAAAAAGCCAAAGCTGAGAGGGTTTCCCGCTTTGGCTTTTTCTGTTTAACCCTTAGCTGAATACAGCTTATCTGCGTTTTCTTAACAGCCTTTTTGGTCCACCTGGTCTTTGTTTTCCACCGCCTATTGGCCTGCGAACGATTTTGCGAACCATTTTTTTCATTCTTGGTTTCACACCGAACACTGGTTTTGGGGCTTGTTTAGCCAAGTCGATTTGAGGTAAACCTGTTGGGCGTGGTGCTGTGGAAATTTCCGCAACGTTTTGTCCCGACAATACATTACCCATATCAACACGAGCTTTGATGGTGAAGGTCAGCGTGGTTTTTACACCTGCTTTTTGGAAGAAGCGGATGCTGTCCTGTCCGGTAACATCCATCTCAAATGCGCTATCGTCAATCAAATTAGGGTTAGTATTTTGAGGCGATGTTGCGTTACGAGGTTGGTATGGATGCGAGTTGAAGGAACCGGCTGCTGATTTACGTAGGATTTTCCATACGCTATCAAACTGCAACGGATCAGACACAGACATTTTCATACCTTGGATCTTGAACGGATTGGCTTTGCTTTCTTCTCTTACCTCGTTGTGTGAGCTTTCCTGAACCACGACAAGTACGCCTGCTGGTTGGGCTGCGCCTTCGTTACCACCGAATACGATTGCTTCCGCATCTGCTCCGCTGGTATTAGTGATGGAAATGGTAAGAGTTCTGTCATTCGGATTGATTTTTCCGATGGAAGCCTGCTCATAGCTGTCGTATGAATCATCATCGTAGCTGTCTTCTCCGATGTATTCTACTTCTTCGTATGAATCTTCATCATACGAATCCTGGCCTTCAAGTCCGGTGTCGAAATTATCGTCATCATAATTGTCGTCATCAAAATCATCGTACTTGTCTTCGGCCTCTTTTTCATACCTGCGAATTTCTTCGTTATATTTATTCATGGCTTTTTGTTGTTAGTTGTTAATAATTGATTTTTGTTTTCGTTGTGATCGTTGCAAGGCCCTATGTACACTTAAGCCTTCTTTGTAGAATCACTCTCCTTTGAAGAAGCCTTTTTAGCAAGTACTTTATCTATACCTTTTGAGGCGTAGATAGCTCCAAGTGTGGCAACAAAGCCAACTACAAGGACAATTCCTGCTGTGATTCCGATTTCTTTCCAGTTGGTGTTTGATACCTTGGATAATGCTGTGTTTTCCATGTGAATTATTTTTTAATGGTTTTTTGATTTTAATCGATTGCTTTTGCGTGAATTGGTATTTAAACCTTGCGAGGTCAAAATTCAGCGTAATGCATGATGGATTATAGGAGCGGAAATGCTGTGGACTACGAATTACAGGGTGGACAATAGCGGGACAGGTGAAAACAAAGGGATGGAGTAATGAAAAAGACTACAAGTTTTTAAATAAAAAAACGCCTATTTTTGCCAAAGGAATTACCTTAATCAATTTATAATGCCGGAAAACAAAAAATTACCTCATCTGTTTTTAAAAAATCAGGCAACATCTTCTGAGAAGTTTAAAAAGAATCGTGGCTTTGAAACAAAGCCACCAGAGGAAGAAGAAGAAAAAAATTACACGCCTCAGAAGGACAAATTAAAAGAGGATAGTAGAATTTTCAATATTGAAAAAAGAAATAGGCATAACAAGAGGACTATTGCTGTATCGGAGCATATTGACCAGGTTAGAATACATTTTTTTAAGGTTTTCAATCACAGCTTACAAAAGGAGTTTATTAAAAAATATGGATTGCAAGTATTATCCTTTTTTGATTTCAATAAAACTGTATTATTTGCAATTGACAACGAGGAGTTATTTAAAGTTTTTCAAAAGCATTTGGAATTATATTATAATAGTTCGGATGACCAGCCTTTTCAAGGACAAGAATATAATCTTATAGTATTAATTTCTCATTTTGAGTTTATCAACTCACGTAAAATAATCAATGCTTATGATGAACGGATTTCCTCGTTCAACCTTATTCCTCCGTACAGCCTGAAAACAGATAAAATATTTAAAGCATTAAACGCTTACTTAGAAGAAAATAAATTAAAATTTTCATATCAAAAAGATGGAAATGCTTTTGAAATTTATGAGTTGCAAAAAGAACAGATAGATTTAATAACTGACAACTTTGATATCGTACAGTCAGTTCAAAGCACGAGAGCTGGTAAAGTTCGACCAGGCAGATTAGGAACTGTGATACGAAGTTTTGGAATTGAAATTACTCCAAATAAAAATGCACCTTTCGTTGGGATCATTGATACAGGAGTTCAAAACATTGATCCACTAAAAGGTGTTATGGCTGGTTTTAGTTATGACTTAACAGGAACCGCAGCAAATTGGGATAGTCATGGGCATGGAACAATGGTGGCAGGATTGGTAGCGCTTGGAGTGGAATATTTTACTGAAGTAAAGGAGAAATACCAGGGCAAGGCATTTATTGTACCTATTAAAGTATTAACAGATTCCGAAGGAAATTTTAGTCATAATGATCTTATCGGCACTATTGAAGCCGCATATAGCAAGGGAGTTCGTTTGTTTAATCTCTCTGTAAATCATTCACCAAAAAGATATAATTCTGCATTTTCAAACTACGCTTATTTGCTTGACCTGTTGAGTTACAGGAATGATCTGCTAATTTTTATTTCAAGCGGTAATATTGATTATGACAGAGTGAAAGAGCTTTATGAGAATGCACACAATTCACATACTTACCCAAATTATTTCTATTGCCTTGATACAGACAGTCCTTTCCACAGGTGTGAAACAACGAATATTTGCACTCCTTCTGAATCACTTAATAATATTACTGTTGGCGCATTAGCAGAAAATTTTACACAAGAAGATACATCAGGAATAACTCCCGCAAAGATTTATCCTGCTTCTTATGCAAGGAAATTTCATTTTGATTATAACCAGCAAATTAACGGAACCAATTTTTCAAGAAATCAGAAAAACAAAAATCTTGTTAAGCCGGATATGGTTTTTGCCGGAGGGGACTTGTTGGATGAAAATGCTGGTATGGAAGTATTTTCAGTTAATGCCGGAGAGTTTTATACAAGGAATGCCGGAAGTAGTTTTTCTACCCCATTGGTATCATCACTCGCTGCGGAAATTTTAACGGCATATCCAAAATTAAAAGTACAAACTGTAAAAGCCTTATTAATTAATGCCTCTGATTCTGTTTGTGGGAATAACCCACCTGATTTTACTGAAAAAGGATTGTTGAAAAAACTTATTGGTAATGGCACTCCAAATCGTGAAAGTGTTCTGTTTTCAAATGAAAACAGCATTACGTTTGTGATAGAAGACACTATTACAGTAGAGGAATTTAAACTCATTAAGATCAAACTACCTGAATACCTGAATCCAACAAAACATAAAACCAATCATAAGTTGAATGTAACGGCAACTTTATGTTACAAATTTCTTCCTGTAAAGGACAATCATCTTTCTTATTGCCCATTGCATATCAGCTTTGGAGTTTTTAAACCGGATATTCCCGGTATGGCTATGAAGGATGGAAAGGAATATCAAATCAAGACAGCTATACGATGGTCTGAAGACTTTTTTGGAATTGAAAACAGACTTCTGAGTAATGTTCAGAAGATTGATTATAATTTACAGCCTGAAGATATAGGTAATGTCAGCAATGAAATAAGTATTGCTATACGCTGCACCAATAAGGATGAGATTGATAATGCCGTTGCGGATATTCTTGCAAAAAACTCACATGAGTTTTCACTTGCATTAACATTTACAGAGTTGCCTCACGAGAAAACGAATACTAACCGTCTTTACAATGAACTTTCAGCCATTAACACAATAGAAGTGATCGGCATTATTGAACCTGATATTGATGTTGAGATAGGAGAATAGCCAGCTTATTTACTTAAAGAGTCGTCCTGAATTTCTTTTTTAAGAAGTTGCAACCACAGAGTAGTATTAATCTTGGCTTTTACGCCAATGGTTGTTTTATCCATTTCAAAAATGCTCCTTTTGATTGTAGTCACAAGTGTTTTTTGAATTGAATAATAGGAAAGTCCCTTACACGATTTGATTATTTGAGGAAGTGCTTTAGGTTTATCAAATTCAAACAAATCGGATTTTAACGTTTTATTTATGAGTTCCTGAATATGTTTATTGTCGGGTAAATCTAAATGAACCTTAAGATCAAACCTTCTGAGCAAAGCATTATCAATCATTTCTGCATGATTAGTCGCAGCTATCACCATGCTATCCTGTGGTAAATAATCAAACAGCTGTAAAATCGTATTTACAACTCTTTTCATTTCACCATGATCCTGGCTATAATCTCTTACTTTTCCAAGCGTATCAAATTCGTCTATAAAAATGATACATCCTTCCGCAGAAGCTCGTCTGAAAATCTTTGCTAAGTTTTTACTTGTTTCACCAAGTTTAGAAGAAACAATAGCTCCGAGATTAATTACGATCATCATTTTACTCAACTCTCCTGCAAGAACATAAGAAGCAAGAGTTTTACCACAACCGGAAGGGCCATGAAACAAAACTTTATTTGATACAGGTAAATCGTATTGTCTTAATAGATCCGCAGATTTATACTCTTTAATAAAAAGTTTTAAAGTTTCTTCCACTTCATCGGAGCAGACCAAATTTTCAAAACGGTAATCGGAAGTAACTTTTTCAAGAATAAACTCACCTATTTCTCTGTCTTCTTCCCTCATAAAATGTTGAGGAGATCCCACCTTGGTTAATCCACTGGTTTGCTGAGTGCGAATAGCCTCTTTGAGAATTGATTGTAGTTGTAGAGCAAAATTTAATTTTTTTGTCTTTTTTGAATATTCAATTAATTCATTAAGTACCTCCAATAGCCTCTCCTTGTCATTTTCCAGACCAAATTTTGCAATATCTTTTATGAGATCAAACTGGGACATTCTTATCAACTTATGGGGTAAATATACGTAATCGAATAGGCAAAGTTATAATCTCTTTTTGATTTTATTCACATATTACCTGTTTAAAGCCTGAACTCTAATAAATTGGCTCCTTACAAGGGTAAAATTCTCAAAACTGATGCCAACCTCATAAAGAAAATTGCTCTTATTGAGTCAGTATTCCTTAAAAAAAACTCTACTTTTGGCATTCAATTAGGTAAATTATTTCAAATAATCCCCATGTTAGTAGGTACAATTGTAAAACTGAAAATGGAATGTCTATTCAATCCTAAAGACACTAAGGGAGTATGCTATGAGGTATATAACCGAGGAAAGGGAGGCGGAGAAGGAGCTTCGATAATATTTGAGAATGGAAAGTCTGATGGCTTTTCACCGGAAGAACAAAAAGAAATATTAGTTCCTATTGGTATTTCAGAAGATTTAATGAATTATAAATTTAAAAACATTAGTAAAGTGAATGACGATTTTGGAAAGGGATTATTTAATAAGGCTTTGGGAATAACAACTAATCCAAAGAAATAAGATTAACAATGATTGTAAAAAGGACAGCCAACAATATGAACGAACATATAGAGAAAATTAAAAGAACTATTGAACCTTTGAGGCAACAAATTATTAATCATAAAGTTTATTCAGCAATCCATGATATAGACGATCTTAAAGTTTTTATGCAATATCATGTTTTTGCAGTTTGGGACTTCATGTCTTTATTAAAAGCCCTGCAAAATAATCTGACCTGCACTTCGGTTCCCTGGTTTCCAAAAGGTACGGCAGACACAAGACATCTTATTAATGAAATAGTTGTTGGCGAAGAATCTGATCTTGACAGCTTCGGCAATAGAAAGAGCCATTTTGAATTATACCTGGATGCTATGCACCAATGTGGGGCGGACACTTCCCAAATAAAAAAGTTTATAGCAGAATTAAAAAAAACCGGGGACTTTAATACAGCATTCACATCTTCCAATACACCTAAAGAGGCTCGTGACTTTGTTGACTTTACCTTCAAAATTATTGTAAGTAATAAGGATTATTTGCAATCAGCCATTTTCACTTTTGGGCGAGAAGACCTAATTCCCGGAATGTTTCTTTCAATAGTAAATGATATACATAAAAACTTTCCCGACAGCATTTCAATTTTCAAATATTATCTTGAAAGGCACATTGAGGTTGACGGAGATCATCATAGTCATCTTGCATTACAAATGATATCAAACCTTTGCGGTTCAGACGAACAATTTTGGAATGAAGCAGAGCGGGCTACCATAGAGGCTCTGCAAAAACGCATTGACCTTTGGGATGGTGTACACAGGCAAATAACAATAAAGAAGAATACTCCTGCTAACGCATTCTAATTGCATCAGCTGGTGAAGTAACCCTTTGCCTTCTTGTTTCAACAGAGGCTTCACACATCACTTACTTGCAGATTGATTTTCTCCAAGCCCTCAATTAAATCAAGTGTTTGATGAATGGTGAGTAAATCGCTTACCCCCTCCATTTGCTGCCTGCAATGGTTAATCATTTTATAAATCATTTTGGAAGCTGACTTGAAAAAACGATTGCGGGTTTTATATTCCTCTGAATAATCTGTGCATAGGGGAATTGCATCTGATAGTCTTTTTATTTCCTTAAAGTTTTTCAATTCAGAATCAAACTCATCAATCATATTTTTTTTGTTTCTGCAATCGGGTATTTCAGCTTGCCTGCTTAATACAGTTTCACAAAATTTAATTCGTTCCTCTAAAAGTTCGTTGATACTGGCTGGTATATACATAGGTTACTTATGCTGCTTTTGCTTCAGCAATTTTTTCAGTTGCAATAGGACTTTGAAAATTCACTTCGTGGTAGCGGAGTAATTCAGCAATCAGTTTAACAACTACTTCATTCCGGTTTTTATAAATTAGCTTGCTATAAAAATCTCGCTCCATCATCATTCGTCTTATCATTCCGTTTTCCTCTGTATCGAGATATTTTTTACATGCTCGGATAAAGGCCGGTACGCTACATCCCCGCACCTTTAATTTTCTCATATTCACATAAACGAAAAAGCGGATGTTTCCAATGAGATATTGTTCCTCGACTATGATCGTTGCAATACGGACCAGGAAATAATTGGGGATCCGGTTACGATACCGGGTTACATCATCCACTTGTTTATGCAGGCGTAACCAAGTACAGTTCTGAAATTCAGTAGTGGTAATTTTAGCAATGGATTGATGGGAGATCATAATATCCAAACCATGATGCCGGTTTGTGGTAAGAAGTCCTACAATAGTTTGGCCCTTGGCTCCTGTCATGTATTTGTCCAAGTCTTCCAATACCAGCAGACCGTCTGTGAACTGCTTTACCATGCGTTCAACCATATCCCTTTTTTCTTCAATGGACATGGTTTCACCATACTTGGTAAGCGGACGTATTCTGCGGGCGCGAATACTCCTTAAATCACGTATAAAATCGGGACTGACAGTAGTGTAGCATTCGTAATCATCATCGTTCACATCGAAGATTAAAACCTTACGTCCCTTTCTATATACTCCAGGATGATCCCGCAAGTAGTTTTCAATTTCTAAAATGTTTCGGAATGTTTTACCAACACCTGTTTCGCCACAAACCAACATTAACATTGGTTGTCGCTCGTCCTGCTTATTAACGAGGACTATTCCCTGAAAGAGTTTTGGTTTTTCTACGATTGCAGACATTCATTTTCAGGTCAATAATTATTCAAACGTCTCCAATGCAGAATCAGGCACTCCGGTACGGTTGGTTGCTTTTGGGTTTTGTATTGTTTCCTCGTAAATTACTTCAGCTACTTCTCCTTTGTCTTTTTCTGCTTTGGTTTCAGAGGCGGTTTCCTCTTGTTCATTTTCTTCTTCTTCCTCCTGTTCCTCCTTGAAGGCTCTTACTTCTTTCCTGATAATATCACGAATGCGATCAACAAGCATTTCATTTTCTGCACGGATTTCCATAACAACTTTTGCTTTTTTGATAATGATGGATAGTGCAACCATTAGCAGTTGCTTTTCAGGACTGAGTGCCGCAGCTTTTTTTCTAAGTATGTGAATAAGTAGTGGGCGAAGTAAGGCTTTGTCTTCTTCATCCAGCTTCATCCGTTTAACATTCTTAACGTTCTGCTCATCTATGACCTGGATTACTTCTTCAAAGTCATAGAAGTCCTTATGCTTACGGATTGTTACGAAGTAACCGCCACCCACTTCCAGTACGGTATTATTAATTGTACCGATGATGCTGTCTGCCATCAGGCCAGCGTGTTCTAATGGGATAGCAAAGCCTTCTTCTTCCTTACCGGATTCACCATCTTTCTTTGTTTCCTCGGTTGGCTCGGCATCAATTTCCTGTTCGGGTGCATCTGTTGGCTTTTCTTTAGGCTTAACTTTTGGTTCCTCTTTATTTTCGCCTATGTTTGCGCTGTCCTTTCCTTCCTTCTTGGAATCACCTACATCTTCCGATGTATGAGTTTTTTTAACCACCGGTTGCGCCAATGGGCTATCATTTTCTTCCGGTATTGGTTCAAACGCAATGTCCTGCGGATCCTTCTTTAAAACAGTTTCAATAAGTTCCTTTGTATCTTCCATGATGGGATTAATTAATTTTTCCAATAAAGTCTATCAACCTTGATTCAAGCAGGGTATAGTTGCCTACAAATTTTGCATTGCCTTTGGGCATGGCTAAACGATCTTCCACAGCGAAACAGCCATACATGACAATCCGTGAGCTACAATTAAAGTTCAAACCGATTTTAGGGTAAGTGTCCTCCGTGTATTTTCGTAACAGGTGAAAGCAACACATTCTTGCATCCCGGTATTCACGGACAGTACTGACGAAGAACAGCTCCTCTTTTAACTCAAATACTTTTGCCGTCAGGCTGACCAGGTATTGAGTTACCATTTTGATCTTTTCACGCTCGCCTTGCGTGACAGTGGTATTATCAATAAAGCTGTCTAATAGATATTTGGTTCTGCGAAGGCCAATTTTTCCAATGACCTTATCAATACTGTCTTGCAGTTGATTGTAATTGTTTGCGGTTGCTGTTTGGTTCACGTTTCTTATAAGTATTTATAGGCATTTATTGCGTTCATTTTTATAATTATATTATATAATTTAACTTATATAGTATAATTTACAAATGTAAAAAAACAGTCCCCTTTTTAATCCTGGTTAATAACTATTTTATAACAAGTATCATATTTCCCTCTGTGCAGACAGAACTTACCAACTAACAACCTTTTGCTGTCTAAACCGGCTTTAAAGCCCTTTTCCTTCAATTCTGAGAGCAATACAAGGTGTTTGTTTTCTGCAAACAGCCCTGCCAGTATTTCTTCATCGGTGGGTTCAGGAGCCTCAGATTCGGGTTCAGACTTGTCCTCCTGAATTTCAGGTTCCGGTTCTTGAATTTCTGGCTCCGGTTGAGGAGTAGGTTCCTCCTGTATGGGTTCGGCTGCTATTTCCGGTTGTTCTTCTTCCTCCTGGTCATTGTTCTCCAAATGATCTTCGTACTGTTCTTCCAAGTCTTCCATTAACTCATGGGAAAGACTTTCGAGCTTACTCAAAAGCTCTTGTTCATCCTCCCCGGTTGTATGTTTCCAATCTTCTTCCAACTCGTCAAATCCTAAAATGCGCTTTTGAAGCAAATCGGATGGGGGAAAAGATTTAATAACATCATAATTGTCAGTGATGAACTCTTGGTGCGGAAATTTTTTCATGTTATAGATTTTATAGGTTTATGCTGTTTGTTTTTCTTCGTCATTAAAGCGTGATTCGATGAATCCTGAAATTCCCGCAGTTAGTATGGAAGTGACTAACACTACGCCAACGGTTTTAAAGAACTCGCTGGTCGGAGGCATTTTGTATGCGAATTTTCCTCCTGCACTTTTTCCAAGATTATAATAGAGCAATGCTTCAGCAGTTCCTATTACTAATCCGACTGTGGTTATGATAATGGTATTTTTGTTCATGGCGCTTCCTTTTATTGTCACTACTATTCATGCACAGCTTGTTCTTCCAGCTTCTTGAATTTTTCTTTTAATTCGTCCTGAATGGGCTTTATTTTATTCAAACCCCATATAGCTTTTAATTCATTCAGGAAATTAAGCACAGCCTTTTGTGTACGCTGGATAACATCGCTATCGTCTTTGAGATTTTTAGGAATAAGCGTTGCTGTTTTTATTAATTCCTGGCGCAGCTTTCCGACCAGCGTTTTTTTCTTTGGCGCTTTGATCTCGCCACTTTCTATTTTCTGCTGACGGTCTTCCCTGATTTTTTTACGGCATATATCCAAATCACCCAAAACCTTTTCCGCTTTCTCCATCACCTTTTTGGAATGAATTTTTTTGGTTTCCTTTTGTGCAGTATCTTCTATTTCTTCCTGCGTTTCCTCTTTGATCCGGGCAATATCCTCCTTCACCATTTCAACTATTTCCTTTCCGATTTCCTCTGCCTCCTTTTTTAGTTTTTTATCGTTGGGATATTCTTCCACATCTGTAAGGGTTTCATCAAAAATTGAAAGTCCTTTTAAAACTTTTTCGCTTAAAAGTTTCTTGGAAATTTTCTCCTTATCCAAAAGGTCGTATGGGTTATTTTTTAAGGTAGCCATGTGTTTTATTTTTGTTAGTGATTATAAAATTCTTCGATACCCAGGTTCTTCAGCAAGCTGTCCCGATCTGAAAGTGAAACACGAATAATGAATGTATCGCCTTCGACCTTGGTAATAATTTTCTCGGTAGCCTCCATGTTCTTTATCTCTGTTTCAAATTCTACGGTATTGTAAAACCTAACATCCACCTGGTATTCCTCCGGCTTTTGCGTAGGGTTCTTTTGCTCCTTTACAATGTCTTCCCAATTATCATAGAGCTGCAATTTTACTTTCGTGCATCCTTTCGCTTTAGCTTCAGTAAGAAGATTTATAAAGCTGTCAATGTTTGTGGTTTTCATATTGTTTTTTTTATGCTGCGTTTCTTAATTCCCTTACTTTTTCCAACCGGTTTTTCATGCGTTTGAATGATTCACGTAATTCAATGATCTTGGTGAGCCTGTCGGCTGTTCCTTCAAGCGCCTGGCCTTTCTTTTTCTGTTCTGCTTGTTTTGCTTTGGCTGCATCAGATCCGTCGTACACCATGCGTTCGCTTAACAGCTTTGGATTCAGGCTTGCAAATTCTTTCACACGCTCCGCAACTGTTTTGGGTTTGTAGCCCTTTTTAACACGGTCTGCAATAATTTCTTCTGCCTTGGCATTGATACCCTTATCTCCTGTGGTTTCATCCATGTATTTTTGCTTCACATCAATTTCCTTGTCAAGATTTTTCGTTACCGATTCCAGTTTGAAATTGATGTCCAGCCCTCTTGGTTGCAGCACTTGTTCAATACCCCTCTGTACCGCAGCATACGCTTTTCTCACTTTATCAAAAGTGTTCTCATCCAAATAAGAGGATCCTGAATTTTCATCTTCCAGGTAATCCCTGTAAATTTTAAATAAGGTTTCAATTGTACGTGCTTTTCCTGCTTCTTTGGAAGGGCTATACTTATCAGCTGTTTTCTTAACGTGCGGGAAATTGGTATTATAAATGGCTCTTTGCTCGTCAAGTGTTTTAAGCACTTCCTTTTGATTTCTAAGGCCGTTTAATTCGTCCTGCAATCTTTCCTTTTCTTCCATCATCATTAACCCGGCCAGCGCATGAGGATCCGTTACCAATCCCATTTTCAATTCACCCGGATTAAATTCTTCAAGGCTAAGTGCATTGGTTTTTCCTGACCTGAACCAAATCTCATTGATCCGGCTTGTTTTTTCTTCCAGCTTTTGAAACATGAATATATCTATGCTGTCTTCCATCAGCGGATCAACAATACGCACGTTGGCGTAGATGTTTCCGAACCTGAAAATTCTACCCTCTAACTGTTTTTGATCGGTGGGATTAAAATTTAGCCAGCAATTATAAAGCACCGTAGAACGCTCCTGTAAATTGATACCTTCTTTGATGGTATCGCTGCCAATGATGATTTTAACATCACCTGCAAGGAAGCGTTCTTTGATTCCTTCTTTTTTGGAAACACTGATACCGCCTTTGATGATTCCAACTTCGCTTTCTTTATATCCAACCTTATGTACCAGGTAATCTTTTAGCAGCGGGAAATAATGTACGCCTGCATTCATATAAATAACCTGCCCTGAAACCGGTTCGTCACGTTCTTCATGGTATTGCTTAACGGATTTAATGCAATCCATCACGTATTTCAACTTGGGTGATGTTTCAACATACTGCTCGTAGGTTGGCCGCTTTTCGGGATTACAGGCATACAGGTAAGGGCTTAATGCGAGCTGACGTGCAAAGGACATTGCACGAAGTATGCGTGTTCCTTCCGCTTCATCATCGGATAAATTTTTCTCATCCAGGTTCTCTGCAAAACCTTCTTCACCTTCTTCACCGTCCTCGTAACCGTGAGGGTTCACACAAAAGTTGGTCAGGCTGGTATTTCCGGTAACATAGGATTCTATGTCCTACATAAACTCTTTTTGAGTTTGTGTCATGGGAAGACTGGTACTGACCTGTTCTTCCGGTGGCAGGGATATGATCTTACCTCCAACTTTCATGCTTACCATTGGCAATACAATTTTATTTGGGCGCTGGATGTTTGCATCTTCACCAGTCTTGTATGTAATGAACTTAAAGATGAGGGACTGAAGCGCAATTAAATTGTTAAAGCCCAACACAATTTCTTTTCGCTGTGGTTTGAGTTTGGCATTAATAACAAGCTCCATGCTTGTTTTGATAAACAAATCAAAAAACTGCTTGATGTTCTTAATACCGGATTTATCCAATTGCTGATATCCGATCAGCGCCAGGATCGAATAAATTTCAAGCGGACTGTTGGTGAATGGAGTAGCGGTAAGCAGCATAACATTTCTCATTTTGTTTGTCCGCAAAATGTACTGGCTAATCATAAAGCCTCTCAACGCTGTACCGGAAGGCGAACCGGACTTAATCTGATATTTTGATTTTCCTCTTTCTGCATCATCTCCCTCGATCTCACCTTTCACTTGCGTAAAAGATTTCTTCATGGCATGGGCTTCATCTACCACCATATAATCGAAACCAAGGTCTTCTATGTTCACCATGCCACCTTTGATTCCCCTGCCCATCATTTCATCAATCTTTTCAAAGAGCTGTTCCTGTTCACGCTTTTGTTCAGTTCCCTGGTTGAGTATCTCGTACAGTTCAGTACCAATGCTTTTCCATGTTTTATCATTAAAGCCCAAACGATTAAATCCTTCGTAAGTCAATACGGAAATACTGTATTCAGGTACTTTCTCGATCTCACCTTTTTCATTCTTCAGCTGATCTATGTATTCCGATCCTAAGTTGTACAGATCATTCACCTGGTACTGTGGCAAAAGTCCGGTAAGCAATACTTTTCCTTTGTCCACCATACCCCGGATTTCAGTAAGCCAGTTTTTATAAGTCTGATTGGGAACAATGATGAAAGGACGTTTGCATTGCCCGCTTTCTAACGCTTGTGCAAGCGCAAGTATGGCGGTCATGGTTTTACCCAATCCAACATCATAAGCAATACAGCCGGAACCATGCACACTGATAAAGCCAATTCCTTCCCGCTGTGCATTGCGGATGAATAAGGGTTTATTCTTAAATGTACTGGAGCAGGTGAAAGCAACCGGGACTTTGAAATAGTTGATCTCCACATAACCATTGTAACTACTGTTCCAGGCTTGTTCAATCCGCAGCTGGTCATCACGCATAATCGCTTCAGCAAGAAAGCGGACAAAAAAAGTATCGCCTTCCATTTTTGCATTTTGTTTTAAACGCAATTTTTCTTCTTTGTCGTAGTGCCTGCCGGGGTTTCTTCCTTCGAGGTAAAAAGTAATAATGTCCCAATCGTTCGACTTTTTAAATTCATTTTTAGCAAGCGCACGAAGCCATGTCTTGAATGCTTCTACAAGTGATGTTTCTCCTTCCACATATTTCAGAAACTCTTTTTCATAAACTTTAAATGAGGTTCCATCAACAAGCCGGCTGATCTTAATTTCTTTTGCAAAGGATGAATCCGGTTTAATGAACAGGCGGTTTTGTACTACCGGATCAGCAAGTGTTAATTTGCGTGGCTTGATTTGCTCCAATCCTTTCCATTGTCTTTCGTATTGATCCTTGCCGTAATTTTTAATAATTGCATCTTTCTCACGCAGTAACATGGACTGCCTGGTATAAATATTTTCTGCATAGTACAATACACTTGGCATATAGCCTCCGTCATAATAACACAGCACTCCTTCTTTCAGCCATTTGTCAAGGTATTTGGCGGTTTCAGCAAGTGGAATAATGTATTTTGACCAGCCGTTATTTGTATTCAGAATAACTTTCTCATCATTGAATCCATTGTTTTTTCGTTTGTACCAAAGCCAGGCTTTTATTTCTTCATCGCTGATTCCTTTGTTGTATTGCTTCATAATATCATCGAAGCAAAAAGTTTCAGTCCCGCAGTCGCCTTCTTTTTCTTCCTCACCTGATATTTTTCTTAGTGCCTTATCTGCATGATCTTTCTTGGTCAGGTGAATTACCTTGTCCAGGTTATCACTCTTTACCTTGTCGGATAATAGCTGCTCTAAAGGCTCTTTGATGTCTGTTTCGAGTGCAGGTGAATCTTCCACCTGAAGATTGACAGGCGAAACATTTATTCCCTGTTTGATGTTATCAATTGTTCCTCTGACCTTGGTTACAGCTTTTCCAAAACGGTCTGTTGTTTGATATTGTTCTCCAAGTATTTTATCAGGATGTTGTTTAAACCATTCATCTCCTTTTAACAGGTCAATGGACTTTGTGTTTCTATCCACAAGGTTTTCTTCTTCTCCATTGCTTTTGTCGAGCTTCAACAAATTATCAACGTAGGATTTGATATTGGCAGGAAAAAGAAAATCATCTTCATGGAAATAATGATTGCTGCCTCCTGTAAAGTCCTTCATGTTTTTAATGGAGCGATACAATACGTTATTTATTCCGTCCCTGCTTAGAGAAATATATATTCCTTTGTCGGGCGTAAACATTCCCATCAACCGAAGATCACCGCTTCCTGCATCACCGGACTTATTAAAGTTTATATCATACTCTTTTAATCCAAGGTAAATGGCAAGACTCTGTAATGCCTTTTTTCCCAATCGCCCGAACTGCTCTTTGACTTGTCCGTCATTCATGTAACCGTCAATGGTTTCATGCTCTAAAAGAAAGTTGGCAAATTTGTCAAGCGTTTCCGTTTTATTTGTTGTTACTGCTTCCATTTGTCGTGATTTTTTTCGTTGGTTAATGTCCCTGATTATCGAGCGAAACATCTTATACCCTTGTGCCATCCTTAAAGAATCTCATGTCCCAATTCCTGTTCTGTTTGAGCGATGGCTGGGCCAATGCCCATACCTTCTTCAGCGCACAAGCGGATAATCATATCTTCCAATCTTCTTTGGCCTTCTGTTGTGCCTCGCATTTCGCACACCTTCGGCCATAGAACATGATTGCATTCACCAAGTTCTACGTTGATGAGTTTGCGTACTTCTTCAATTCGTTCACTGTTTCTTGCCATTTGTTGTAAGTTTAATTCGTTGTAATCGGTTTTGTTTTTATTGTAAAGTATCCCGCTTCCCATTAGGTATTTTGATATCATATTTCTTTGCGTTGCTGCAATCATTTATATTTTCTTTTTAAAAACTACTATGTCTGTGCCTATGTCAGTTGTATCGAAGGTTCTTCCGGGAAGCCGGTACGCATCGAGTAAATCTGCTTTGGCTACTATTTTTTCTTTGAGCTTGTCGTACTTGGAATCGTTGGTAAAAAAATTACTTGGAATAATGAATACCAATAGTCCTCCCGGTTTTAACAAGTCTAAACCCCGTGTGAGAAAGTATTGATCGTACTCCGTTGCACCGGTCCATTTCTTTTCGCCCATGCCGGCATACTTACCCGAAAACTCTCCGTAGGGTGGATTACCGATCACCAGGTCAAAGGGGTGATCTTTATTGAAATCGTCCTTCAGGTGAACATTTCCCGAAAAGAAAGTGGTTTCAAATGGCAGTTCAAATATTTGTGCATTGGGGTAAAGTATTTGTGCGATGCGGGCTGAATAATGGTTTGTTTCAAATCCATAGATCACTGCATCCTTTGGTGCATACTTTAAAAAATGTCCTGTGCCTACGGATGGTTCTAATACCCTGCCTGTGCTGAATCCAAAATCATAGGCCAGCGCCCACATTCTTTCAATCACTAAGTCCGGGGTATAGTATTCGTAGAGTATTCCCTTTCCGCTTGCGCCTTGCTTTATCAGTCCACCGGAACCGGTATATTGGCTGATATGAATTTTATCCATTGCGCTGTAAGCACTTTTTTTCTTATCCTTTTCATCAATGTATTCTTCAATGGACTGGTTGAGTTCCAACTGGGAGAGTTTTTTAGGTTTTGTACTTTCTTCCCTGGAAGCTGCTGACTTCTTTTTTTTCTCAATAAATTTCCAGTTCTCTGACATTTCAATTCCCTGTTCCTCTCCAAATGCTTTAAGCACTTTCAATGATTTCTCCAGTTGTTTTTTCTTTTGCTCCTCGTTATTGAGTATGCTATCCTGTGTTGCTATCAATAGTTCTATCCGCAGATAAATAAATTTGAAGGCATGAGTAAAGGCTTCCTTCCTTGTAGAATAGCTTTGTCCGTCAATACTTGCTGCCCAGCTTATTCCCTGAGCATCTCCAAAGAGTTTTGCTGCACTAATTCCAAACTTATACTCTCCGGTACTTGTCTTTGCAATTTCAATGGAGGCTCTGAATTTTACATCTTTTGGAAAGGGTATTTCAATCTGTTCAAGATTTTTTCCGGCTGTTTCTTCAATATAAACTCCGCTATCGTTTGTGAGTGGATCACTTTGTGAAGCATCTTTATTTTTCTTGGACTTTGTTGATACAGGTTTGTCCACTAAGGTTTCCTGCTTGTCAATGAGGATATCCACTAAAAAACCAAGGAGTGTTTTTGTTGGTAGCAGTTTGCGAGTGTAGCCTTCTTTAAAGAGATCAAAAAAATACTCCTGTATAACCTGCATTTTCAAATTCAATCCACCGTCCCGAATCGTAGAGCCGTTGTCGGTGGTATAATCATTCAGCGCAACCGTATTAAATTCTTTAGCTACCTGGTCAGCAATTTCGACTTGCCTTTCTAAAGGCAATTTTTTTATTTCTTCCAGTAAACGTTCCTGCAAAGTGGAAGCATGAAAAGCTGTACCATCAATAATAACTTTATCAGGATAGCTTTCGTCTTCTTCATCTTCTTTCGTCCAGTAGGCTGTTTCCAATGAAGCGATCAAACCTTTGTTGGGTGCTTCACTCAGGACAGCTTTCTTGTTATTAAGAAAATTCAATATCACATCTTTGCCTTGCTTGTATTGTTTCATTTCCCAATCCAGGTTATTAGCGATGGTTTTGTTTTTCCCTTTTACTTTTCCGGTTTTATCATTGAGCATTTTTTTACTTTCTTCTTTCAGCTTGCCCATTTCCTTATCAATAATTTCAATAGCTTTTTGGGGATCACCAATAGCCCTGTAATTTTCCGCTGCTGCCCACCAGTCGTCTTCATTGTTCCCCAATACCTCATAGAGTGCATCAACGCTTTTATAGCCTGTGTAAACGTTTACATAGGGATAGTTTTTATCGGTGGGCAACCCCAATTCTTTAAAAAGTTCTTCACCTCGCTGTTCAAATACTTCCAGCAATGTGCCTCTTGAAACATCAATGGAATGATCCGAAGGATGCGTGAGTTGCATGAGTTCATACAACTGTTGTGGAGTGGCTTTGGATAAAGTATCGTCAGTAAACTTTTCAAGGTCTTTGAACTTATCGGAGTTAAAATTCCTTTGCGTAATGTTCTTTGAAATGAATGGTTCCCGGACACCTTTAGGAATCATAATGTTTGCAATGAGTGTTTCCTTGTTTACAATATCTTTTATTCCGCCTTTTACCTCTGAGGTTATCTTAGCGGGTTGTGGCTTGGATAGAACAGGCTTCTCATTTTTCACACCCATTGGCCGTAAGGTGATTTCCTTGTTTGCTTCTTTGATTAGTTCAGCTGGAATTTTTCCCTCGTTGATGGATTGTTGCAACTCTTTGTTGTGAACATTTGCTTGCTTCTGAATGGAATCCGCTAATGCAAACTGTTCATTCCTTTTTGCTTCATTGCGTGAGCCAGCAAGTGTAGTAACTGCGTTTGATTTTAAAGTATTAGCTTTTTTACCAAGCAATTCACGAACGATGTCAAGATAAATGGATGAATACCTGCTGTGCGGAATGACTTTGTACTGCTTCTTTGTGGTCTTCCCAAAAAGTTCTTTGTACTTCTGTTCGTTGATAGTGTCTTCAAGGATATTGGAAGTGTAAAGCACCCGGATTGTATCCATTTCTTCCTGCGAAAACTCGTTGCCCTGCAATAGTTCTTGCTGAAATTTTCCATTGAACATATACAGCAAATACAAGTCGTCATACATTAACCTGGCCATCACAACCGGGTTGAATTGGATTGTACCGTCATATCCTTCATCGGTGGGTTCATCCTGCTGTTGGCTTGAAGTATCAGATATGCTTGTGTCTTTGTCCTTGAAATACTCACGGGTAAATTCCTCTGCCATTTTTTTTACCGGCTCCTTAAAATAATTTTCCATCATCCGGTTATCCAGCAAACCTTCCATAACACTATCCCTGAAAGAATTAATGTCAGGCATATCGGACAAAAGCTGTTCAATGTCTATCTTATCCAGCTGCTTTGGATCATGCCCAAACTCTTTGTACAGGCTTCTTGCCAGTTCCTCGCTGTTCTCATCAATTTCGGTGGTGTCAATTACTTCTCCGTCCTTATCGAGGTAGGTTACATTGTAGCTGGTGGGTTCGCTCTCCATGTCAAATCCCAGGCTTTTTGCAAATGCTACGACTTCATCAAAGAGTTCATCCTGGAAGGTGGTGTACTCCTCTGAGATTAAATATTCTCCCCATTTAAGTTTGTTCTCCAGCCCGGTTAGCTTGTCCTTCAGTTCCTTCTTTTTCTTTCCCGATTCTTTGGATTTACTGGCTTTAAGTTTATTCAGCTCTGAGTTGATCTCACGGATCTCTTTGGTAATTGGTTTCTCGTACTTTTCCTGGAGTTCCTGCGATACTTCATCAAAGCGCTGAACAAGGTCTATGACCGGAACATTTTTTTTAAATGCTTCTTTGGCTGAAAATGGTTGTGTTATTCCAAGTGTTTTGAACTTTTCTTTTGCTCTTACTTTTTCTGACCGGGTATGAATCCAGCCGTTACGCTCACGTTCAATTTTTTCTTCCACTTCATTTGTATATTCAGCATTGGGCTTGTCTTCGTATTCTTTTTCTTCCGTCTGATCGTAAATCTCTTTGTAATGGCGCTCATTGTTTTCATTGTTAAGCACATTCACAGTAAAAAGTTCCCGGAGATATTGCCGTTCATCTTTACTGAATGCTCTGCCCTTTAGTGATTCTGCACCAAAGCGCCCAACCCATTGATGGTACAGTATGGCCTTATCAGTTTTCATAATGTACTTGGCCATGATGTAGGGATTGAAAACAATGTCCCCGGTTGCGCCTGTTGCTCTGAAATTGAACTCTGTGGTTAAAGCAGTTTGTGATTGTGGCTCTTGCTGTTCTTCTTCATCGCTTTCCGCTTTCGACAAATCAATCTTATGTCCCTGGTTAATGATGTTGGTAAGCCATTGATTCAGGAAGGAGTTTAAATCCTTTTTCAGTTTTAGATTGACCAGCTGCTTACCGTCTTTTTCACTGTACACTTCTTGGTAAACATCTCCATAACTTTGTTGAAAGGTGAGCGCTTCGGCAGCTTCCATGTCAGGAATAATCCTGATCTGCATATCAGGATCAGCCATTACATCTCCGTTTTGCACGAAGTTGTGAGCAAGCGCAATGAGATAGTTACCGTTTTTGTCTTTGCCTAAGAAATCATAATTCAAATCCATTCGTCCACCGGAAGGATCCACAACTGATTTACCACTTTGCTTTCCTTGCTTTAAATGTTCTATTAGGTTGGGGATGATCTTCAATAGCTTGTTGTATATGGAAGAATAGGGCTGCATCTTAGGAACTCCATGTATTTTATTGTGGAGTTTATTTGCGGCTTTTACCATCGCTAAATGATGGTTCCAAACTCGTTCGGGATCTTCTCCACTCATGTCCGGCTTAACTTCTTCAAGCCATGCATCAAAATCTTCTTTGGTAGCGTGTTCAACCTTTTCATATCCCTTACCATCCTTTTTCAGCCAGTCATGGAATTGTTTAAGTACCGCAAACGCATCAAACTTTTCAGGTTGTTTCTTCGCCAGTGGTTGAACATATAGCGGAACGTGTTGCAATTCGTACCCTTTTAAAATCCTTGCAGCCTTTTCAATCGCTTTCTTTGAATACAATACGCTCGGTTGTATTTTTGAAAGATTTTGGAAATAATTTTTAATGTGGCTGGATAAAATTTCTTCTTTGCCCTGGTAAAAATCCACCGGTTCCAAATCAACAGATCCTTCGATAGTTTCACCATTCTGCCAAATAACTTTATAATACACATCAGAGAATTTTCCAATTAATCCCTTCACGAACAGATCGGCTCCACTCCATGCGCTGTACTTCTTTCCTTCTTTGTAAAGCGGTTGTGAATTACTTTCTTTCGTTGTGAGGGAGATTTCTCTCACCGGAATTTTGTCGGTCTGTGTTGGGCTTTCTCTTGGCGTTTTACTTTCGGGATGAATTGTTTTTTGCCTTGGAACAAACTCATTTGCTCCAATGATCTTTCCTTCATCGAAAAGCATTCGTGCTTCCCGAATGTGTGTTTTTGGTTTGGCAGCGAGAGCAAGAAACTGATCTCCGAACTCCTGCTTGGCGAAGTTCATAGCGATCACTTCTGCTCTCGGTTTGGACGGCTCAAAAACAATGAAGTTTTTTAGATTTCCATCTTTCAGGGTAATGAGAATAAAGCTGAACTCCTTTTTCTCGATGTTGGTTTTAACCGCATTGAAAGAAGGGGAAAGGAAAAGGTCAGGCCCATCCGGTGATGTGGGCAGAGTGATCTTCACCTGTTCGGCAAATTCTTTTGCCTCGGTTGATTTATCTCCATACCACATCGTCATTGTCCTGCTGTGTCGAAATCCATGTACCCTTAGCTTGGGTTGAAGTTGTGGGGACGGTTCGGCATTAAAGCGAATCTCCAATCCACCTTGTCCGGGATTTTCCGCAATGGCAATAACTTCATCCGCCCATTTACGAGTGGATGCCTTTTGAGGCACACCGGAGGTTTCCTGATTTTTTTTGCTCATCCTGTTGACAAATGCTTTTAGTGATCGTAAAAAAATTCCTTAAGGGCTGTTGTTTACAGCTCTTATAGATCAATGTCGTTGAAGGTTCTTAGGGGCTGAAAGGAATCCTCTTTAAAGGACTTGCTACTCAGCTCTTATAGGACTTTTGTCTGCGGGCCTTAAGGGACTTTGTATTTTTCTCCTTAAGACTTTTGTTCCCGGCTCTTAAGAGGCTTGGAAGAAATCTCTTTAAAGACTTTCTACGCAGCTCTTATAGGGCTTTTGTCTGCAAGCCTTAAGGGAATTTGTATTTTTCTCCTTAAGACTTGTGTTCCCGGCTCTTAAGGGGCTTGGAAGAAATCTCTTTAAAGACTTTCTACGCAACTCTTATAGGGCTTTTGTCTGCGGCTCTTATAAGGCCCTCCAATTTTTCTCTTTACGGCCTGTGTATTTTTGTCTTCAAGAGATTTGTACGAAGGTCTTAAGGGCTTTTGAATGGATAAAAGTATTTTTTATGTGAAGGGAATTGTGGGTTGGGAATTGTAGTGTACTACAACTTTGGCAAAACTCTTAAAGGGGAGTTTTGTCAAATTCATTATTATCAATGATTTGGAAGGTTTTTTGAAAATGAGGGTTATTGGAAAATGCTACAACTTTTAGTATGGACGTTTTTAATTTTAGTATAGAGAAATTTATAGGTGATTTTCACGAGTAACGTCTTTTTATAAGTGTTTTTCATGGAATATAATTGTTTTTCACACTTAATTATCTATTAAACAAGTAGGATTTCAAATACAGCCCTATTTATTTATTAAATTTGCCCCTGCAAAAATGCAAGAAAAATAAAAATGCCCGAACAACAAAATATAGAATATAAACAAAGTTGGCACGATGATTACCTGAAATGGGTTTGCGGTTTTGCTAATGCTCAGGGGGGCGTTATATACCTTGGTAAAGATAATGACGGAAAGATTGTTGGGCTTGATGATTACAAATACCTAATGGATGAAATACCCAACAAAATAAGAAACTTAATGGGTATAATAGTTGATATAAACCTGCACGAAGAAAAGCAGAAATACTTTATCGAAATTATCACTCATCCGTATTCAGTTCCTATTTCGTTAAGAGGCAGATATTATTATCGAAGTGGAAGCACCAAGCAGGAACTAACTGGAGCAGCACTCAATGATTTTCTTCTTAAAAAATCAGGAAAGACCTGGGATGATATCATAGAACCAGATGCAACCTTAAGTGATATTGACGAGAGCAGTATCAAATTATACCTGGGTGCTGCTGTAAAATCTGGTCGCTTGCCGGAACATGATGGACTTTCTACGGAAGAATTATTGGAAAAATTACGCCTTTCTAAAAACGGACAATTGAAACGAGCTGCAATAATTTTGTTCGGGAAGGATCCGGGAAAGTTTTATCCTAACACGTTCGTAAAAATTGGTCGCTTCGGGGATGATAATGTTGATTTGAAATTTCAGGAAACAGAAGAAGGCAATATAAATTCGTTATTGCCAGCTGTATTAAACCAGCTAAACCATAAGTTTTTGACCAGGTCAATTGAGTTTGAAGGAATGTATCGTATTGAGAAGGGAGAATATCCTGTCCCTGCTATTCGTGAAATGCTTTTGAATGCTTTGGTGCATCGTAATTATATGGGAGCACCAATACAAATACGTGTGTATAGCGATAAAATAAATATTTGGAACGAAGGCTCTTTGCCCGATGGGTTAACACTCGCATCTTTAAAGAAAACACATTCCTCTATCCCCCGAAATCCGATAATTGCTGAAGTATGCTTTAAAGGTGGCTTAATTGATGCATGGGGACGTGGAACTATAAAAATTATAGACACCTGTAAAGCCGCAGAATTACCCGAACCCGAAATGACTGAGAGAGATGGAGGTTTTTTAGTCACTCTTTTCAAAGACAATTTGAACCAAGATCAATTAATTAAACTTGGACTTAATGACCGGCAATTGAAAGCGGTGCTTTTTGTGAAGAAGAAAGGACGGATAACTAACAAAGAATATCAGACTTTAAATGAAACTACTGAAAGAACAGCATCAAGAGATTTATCCGATTTAGTAGAAAAACAACTCCTTAAAAGTTCGGGAATAAAGGGAGCAGGAGCTTTCTATTATCTTGTCTAAAGATTGAATAACGCCATAATACCGCCAATAACGCCATAATACCGCCACAATAAAGACAAGGTTTGAAAAACAAAGCAATCAGGGATTTGGCAGAATTAGTTGAAAAAGATGTTTAAAGTCATCTGACACCCAAAGATGCAGGTTCTTATTATGAATTGCACCACTAATTATATAAATATATTCCTTAGCCGGTCAATTGCTTTTGGTGTATAACTGAAGTTCTCCCAAACTGTTTTAAAGGCATTGTTTCCAATGTCCTTGCGTAGTTGAATGTTCGTTATCAATTGATCGGTTTTCTTTATCCATTCTTCTTCTGAAGAAGCTATACAACCATTTTCTCCGTCCTTTATAATTTTATTCAGGGGCAGCATATTGGGAGCGACCACCGGAACCATATTGGCAGAAAAATCAAGTAACCGATTAAACGATTTGCCTGAAGTATTATAGCTGTTATCTACAAAAGGAAGTAGTCCAATATCAAATGCCAAGCTGTTTAGTTTAAAATGATAATCATAGAATGGAACTGGTTTCTCGTATGTTATTCTAAGCTCCTTTAAAACATTATACTGTTCAGCTATTTTTGGGGACCAGCCGAATAGTACAAACTCTATACTCTGCTTGTGTTTCTCCAATAGGGAAATAATAGGTTTTTCAATCGTTTTAAGATCGTTTCCCTGGCTTGCATCGAGAATAATACCAATTCTTACTTTGTCCGTTGTATTGCGGTTGATCTGCGGAATTTCCTCAAAGGTAAAGTTGGATAACAGATTAGGAAAGCGCTCAAAATATAATAGAAATTCCTCCTCATGCTTTTGCACCAGGTCATTATAAAAATTCAAT
Source organism: Bacteroidota bacterium (assembly GCA_016183775.1). NCBI lineage: Bacteria > Pseudomonadati > Bacteroidota > Bacteroidota bacterium. Next base: position 62,221 of record JACPDY010000093.1, on the reverse strand, counting down.
ATCTGATTGTTGGGAGCAGAGAGAATATCAACCTGGGATAAATTGCGAACTATCATTTCTTTCAATTCCGGTTTTAACTTTTTGTAATCAGGATGGTACTCCGGCAGCTCGTGATAATTGGTGTCGAGATCCATTACAAATTCTATATCGTCATTTATTTCACGCATATTTTTGATAATATAACTGACATCAGTGAACATGGCTGGGATAACAACATAGTCAGCCCATTTCACCAAACGAAAATCAACCGGGCTATCGTAATCATCAAACATTTTATTGAAATCCCATTTGTGAATATGGCCTATAATTGAAGCATGGGTATTTGTCCGGTTCAGCTCCAGCGCAGGCAATATCATCCTGTAATATCCTGGTTCATTCATGCAGGGAGAAAGAAACAGCACATGAATTTTATTATCCTCCATGTCGTAATGTGGATACATTTCTTTAAAATCTTTTGCCGTGTTTAAGCGAGAATACATTTCTTTTAGTGTTTTCATAATTATAGTTGTTTAATTCCTTTAGAATATTTTTCTACCAATGCTCCGTTTTTTGTTCCATAGATATTGACGTATATTTCAATTGTTTCGGCTCTTTCACCCCACTCATGGATTTTCTTATAGTACCTATTAAGTCCAATTTGCGGATCTCTTTGTTTCGATAATGAATGCCTCCAGTCTATTGAATAGCGGGTACGTGTATTTTTATCTGCAAACCACACGATCATTTTGTGGAATGAATCCCTTCCAAGTTTCCAAGCCATTATTTGTTAGAATTAAAATGAATTAATAGATCGAGCGTTGGGATGCGTTTTTTGTATTTGGTATCATCGTAGAGATGTGCACCCAGCTCGTTTTTGGTTTCGCATATTACTACGTTGAGTTTGGAAAGCTCCACTTGGTTTTCTTTGGAGAGCTTGAATAAATAATCCATTATTGAACGCTCGTTACTTTCGTCAAAATCTTTTCCAAAAAAGGTGGCAATGTCTTTCAGTTGAAGTGGTTTAACAATCATATTCTGATTAAGAAGAAGAACTAAAACCGCTTTGTCCTTGCAGGCAATAAGGAGTTTTGCATTTTTCGATTCAATATTTTCTTCCGTTGATTTATGAAGCAGGAACTTTTGAACTCTTTTATTCGTCTGCTTTTCGAGATTAAAAATGTCAAGCATAGATTTTATTTATTTTAATGATTAATATTTTTTGCGTTTATTTTTATTATGAATGCCACTTGGCCATTTGCTCCCAATCCATAGCATCAATTAATTCCTTCATGTTTTTATACCAGGGAGAATCATATCCGAAGCCTATGATCTTAATGGCTCCCGATTTTCTATCCTTTTCTAATCCATAATTTATTATTTGCTTTTTCGATTCCCCTTTCCAGCTAATAGGTTTTTTGAACGTCAGAAGATTTCCTTTTTTGCTGGCAAAATCTATTTTCTTTTGCTGTGTATTGTAAATTCCGGTATCGCCAAACCAATAGGTGATGTTATTTCCATTTATTTCATACTGGCCTTCCCTTGCTTTAATTTTTTTTAAATGATTGTCAAATGCTTTTTTGTTAGCATGAGTTTTCGTGTACTTTTTCATTTTATTTTTAATTTAGGTTTAATGTCGTTCTGTAAATTCTTTGTGATTTTTTCAGGAAAGTTGCCGGTAAATTCCATGTTGTAAAACCGCAGCATGAAAGCGTTGTGTTAGGGATGGATCGTTGAATTTTCCGATAGTGTTTTCGCATTCACGGAATAGTTGAAGCGCTGGTTTTTTTATTGTAGTTTCCTTTTTTTCGTTGTTGTGAAATTTTCTGATTACACGGCTCAACGTCAGCTCACGTTCAACTTCTCTTTTTCTTTTTTGATCGTCCTGATACCATTTTTTTGTACCGACAAAACCTTTGAGATTGTTTGTGTCAAAATAGAGATAGGGCAATGTTACATAGCGGTTCACAGGATCTTTTTTAATGTATTTAGCAACAAGAGAAATGCGCTGAATGTAGTGTTGGTGTATCTTGTCAAGGTTTTCTGTTGAAGCAGGTTCGTATAATTTTCTAATTAATTTTTTTGCGATTTCAACCTGGTGTTCCGTTAAATCCACATTTTTATAAAGCAGGTTTCGTGCGGTCATCCAAAACAAACTGACATTAAGAAGTAGGGAATTGTCGCGGGCAGGATCAGGCGCAATATTCCTATGACCTGATTTGTCCGCCCGCGAAACAATTTCCCCTGTTTCTTGAAATTTTTTTTCTACACTATTTTTTTGTTTTTCAAACGAAACTTTAACAATTTCCCCTGTGTCTCCTGATCTGTTGCCCGAAACGTTGCCCGAATTAATTTTAGACGTGAGCGAGAGCGAACTCCTTTGTTCAGAGTTATGAACACCTATTATTATATTATTATTTATTTTATTTATGTTACCAGAATATGTATCAGGACAATTTGTCTTTTGAAATTCGGAAAAGGTTGATTTTAGGTCGATTTGCTTAGATCGCTCAATCGCTTCCTGGAACTCCTTTTTGACGTTATCAACATTTAATTTCCGCTTTACTAACAATATTTGGGGGTTTATCAACAGCTCAAAATTCGAGTTAGAGCCATGAAATATTTTGCTGGTGATGATGCCAGCTGTCTGAAGTTTAAGAACGTGTCGCTGAATTGTCCTGGAACTACACTTGACTAATTTTGCCAGCTGCATATTGTTAGTTTGTAGAGTAGGCAGATTTTCTGCTACTATCTCTTTGGATCCGTTTGCTTTCAGTAAAGAGATTCCATAAATCCTGATTAGCTCTTTGGCCGTCATTACTGCGCCTGTGCGGAGTTTATCTTTTCGATTCTCCGCACATTCATTATAGGTATCAATATAGCAGTCTAAGGCTTTAAAAGCTGTTGGGTAATGTATTACAATCATGTGGTGTGTTTTCTATTTGGAGAGATTTCCTACGAACATCATTAATTGATAATTGAATTTTATTTTTTGTGGAAGTGAAAAAATAAATTTTCCTATTTCTTCAATGATGGTCAGCGGAACAGATACTACTATAATCGGTAGTAACAGTAACCCTTGCAAAAAGTTTAGACGTTTCATATTTGTAGATTTTTAGTTTATAATTGATTTAATAATTGTATTCTTCTTTTGAATGTGGTATTCATGTGCTGTTCCAATAACTTTATGTCTTCTGCTAAGAATTGATACAGCTCGTCTTTCATTACAGAGAAAGAGGAGAAGGACTGGCCGGTACCGGAACTTAATTCAGGATATTTAATATGAATTGCACCGGTAAACCGGTTTGCTCTTTCGACATTAACAAAACAGCAAAGCGTTCTGTATCCTTTTGCAACATCTGTTTGATCTTCCGGCTGCGCCTGGTTAAACTTTCCTTCTGCTGCTGAGTATTCTAATCGTGCGTGCATTTTATTAGGTTTTAAATTCCACATACACCGCTGCATTCAGAGGTGAATATATCCAGTTGATTTTCCTGTAAATCCACTTCTGTAAGTGGCTGTCCGCTTCGATGCAGGTAGATTGGTCTTTCAACACCTTTTTGAGTGCTGTTGCGGATTTTTGCATCCAGCTTAATTACTTTGCTCCACTCTTTCGGTTTATTGAGCTTCATGTCACGCCACCTGCTATCAGATTGGAAAGGACAAAAAATGCAAGCGCTTTTGGGAGGTATAGGATAGTTGTTTGTCTTCAACCACGCCACACAGTCAGACCTTCTGAAAATGGTAGTATAAGGTACCTTTTCATGTCCGCTTTTCCTTGATTTGATATTCAAGAATGGATATACAAACGTCATCCAATTGGTACGTGGATATTTCATTCGTTCGATTTCTTCTAACGTTATACCGAGCCATACCTCCGTAGCCGGAGTTCTTTTGCGGGACTTTAAGCTATATAGCTTTCGTATGGCTCTGAAAATTTCGTGTGTTTTGTATTCTTCCGTGCATTGTCGTTTAAGTATTCCGACATTCCCTGACTCGTCTTTAGTGAAGGCGGGTATAGAAGCAAAACGATTTCCTGATGTGCTTGTACCGAATATTAAATCTTTGTATAGCGATTTCTTTCCCGTACAAATAATGGGAATCCCTTTGTTTTGTTTTGACCATTTTTTCAACCATTTTAAATGCTCATAGGTTGCTTCACTTTCAGAACCGGTATCGGAGAATATTGCATAATCAGCTCGTTCAATGAATCCAATAGAACTCATCAGGTAAAGGGTTGTAGATTGTTGCCCCAAACCCAACGAAATGATTTTGTAGTTCTTATTTATCGCGAGTTTATTACGTCTTTGCATTTTTCGGTATATATTCTGAAAAACTGTTTTTATTTTTTTTACCATAGTTCTATGGAATGATAAGACAGAGTGCATAACTGTTTAACAATACCTGGGCTTTTGCTTTAGCTTTTTCAATACCAATACAGGTTTTATTTGCAATCCCATTTATATCAGTTCTCACCAGGTATTCGTCCGGGATCCTTTCTGTCGGAGTAATAAAAAACAATACATGACATAACAGCCCGTCTGTCTTACCCCGCCATAGGCAGTGTTCAGTACCTACGTATTCCCATGTGAGTAATTTTACTTGCATACTTTATTATGTTGAGTGTTTAGATTTACACGTAGGATTTTCCATTTCCAATAATGTCTTGTATGTGCCGGGCCAACACTCTTTTGTGTAAGGCTGGTGCTTTTTATAATGTCTGCCCATGCCTCCATGATTGTGTTGAACTTTGTTTTTGAGCGTTGTATATATTGTTGCATTGCTTTTAGATATGATTAAATAATTTGTCGGAAGGCTCTGTGAATACCGAAGCGTTTAAGATCAAGGTTGGTGGCTTCCCTAACCAGTCTCACTTTTCTAACCCATATCATTCCGTTTAATTCAATGATTGGTTCTTCTTCACCCAATTCGACAACAAATATTCTGTTAGTTTTTTGTAGGAACTCTTTTGGATTGGAAACTAACCAGGTTCCAATTCGGCTACCTGAAGTAAACCATTCTCCTTTTTTAACTCCTTCAGGAAGAAACCACTTCTTCGTTTCATTGTCCAAATCACGTCCTTCCGGAGTGAGAACCTTAAACCATATTTGGCTGCGATTTTCTGCGTGTTTCATGTATGTTCCTTTTTTTTACAACATTTTTTTCGAGAAATTCATAGAGGCTTGGTTTAAAATAACGGATTGTCCTACCGAACTGGCTAAATTCAACGTCCCGTTGATCTCTTAATGCCTGCATCTTACTTCTGCCTTTAATACCTAAAATTTGTTTTGCAATTCCTTCAGATACCCAATCATCGTCTTCATCCTTCTTCTCCTTTTCTGACTTTTCCTGCTCCTTAATTTCTTTGATGGTATCCTTAACCAATTTTCGTATGTCCGTCATTAAATGCAAATATGCCTGGTCGTCTTCAAGTAGTATTACTTTCATTTTTTAGAAGATTTTGAGGGTTTTACAGGCATTTCATCAGAAAAAATTATTTCTTCTGCCTTTCTAACCAGGTTAGATGTTTCGGTTTTCTCCCTTTCAAGAATCTCCAAAGCCTCTTCATATATGGCTTTAGCGTGATAGGAACGTATTTTTTCTCCACGAAAAAACTTGTATATTGTTGGTCTTGATATATTTCTTTTAGTAGAAATTTCTATTATGGAGTTAGTTGGTAACTGTTTTTTTAGTAAGTTTGCCTCCCGTTTAGTAAACATTTTGTAAAAATTTAGTTAAAAATATTATTATGTCAGTAAATTATTTAGTAATTTTGCTGACAAATTTATAAAAAATAGTTTTACGTATGCAAAATTTTACTGATATATTTTTAAACAATAGTTTCCTATGGAACTAAAAAACCCATTTGATGAGCGTTTTCTGGCCGGAATTGACCTTCTTATAAAGGACGAAAAGGTTAAAAACGCTTCGCGCTTCTCCACTTCAATTGGAGCCTACGCTAACCTGGTTAGTGATATTAAGAAGGGCAAACGGTCTGTTACTATGGAGCAAGTAGCGACAACTATCGGTGTCTATAATCTAAATGCCAATTTCTTTTTTAAGGAAAAGGAATCCCTTTATGATGAAACTGATCTTGATGATAATTCATCGGTATTAAATAAGGCAGAAAAAAATAGTGGTATTCAGACAGGGAATAAATCAATGAATATTCAGGGTGGAAAGGGGGGAGTGCATAATAATGGTACAATTATGCAGGCAGCTGGAAATATAATAAATGAACTGCCCAAGAAATTTCAAAAGGAGACTATTGACTTTTTTAAGGAGGTACAGACAAGAATAACTACTCAAGAAGATCGCATTGAGGCTTTAAAAAAAATTGCAGACGAAGCCAAGGAGGATGTTCGGAGAAAAGACGTTATTATTCATGAAAAAGACGAAATTATTCATGCGAAAGATGCAGAAATCAAGGAACTTCACAAAGAGATTATTATCAACTTGAAGGAGAAACTTTCAGACAAGAAACACAAATAATAGAATAGGAATATTTTATAGGAAATTTACACAAAATGCCATCAAAGCCACGCAAAGTACCTAAGAAGTATATCGGAAAATTTTTGGAAAAAAGTATTATCAGCCATAAGTTTATTCAAGCTATTAATCTCTTAAAACAGAAGGGTGAAATTGTGGAGTATAAGGATTTTACTGAAAGGTATGGTTATAGCAGTAATACAATTACACAAATTGCAAAAGGAAGACAAGATGCTCCGCACATAATGCTTTGGGGTTTAGTCCATGATTACAATATTAATTCAGAGTTCCTTTTTGATAAGGATTCAGAACCTTTTTCAGGGTAATATTTGAAAGTAGTTTCCCCATCCTTTTTCAGAATTTTGAAAACACGATCATAAATACCCAATACAGAATTTTATATTAAATTTGCTGCCAAACCGAATTTTAACACAACACGAAAACCGAATTATAGTACAGCAAGTAAATCGAATTTATAGTACGATAAAGCATGGCAACACCAAGCGAAAAATTAGCAGAATCACTTGAAGCGCTTAAAGTGCTTCAAGATCAGGAAATCATGGCTATCAATGTATCTGAATTAAGTCGCGTTCACAGACAACGTCTATTGAAGAACGGGTTTCTTAAAGAAGTTGTCAAGGGATGGTATATAACGGTACCTTCCTATGAACAACAAGGTGACAGTACTTCCTGGTATGCATCATATTGGCATTTTTGTTCAAGATATTTAGCTGACAGGTATGGTGATTTCTACTGTATATCAGCTGAACAATCATTACAAATACATTCGGGCAATTGGACAGTACCACATCAACTTATTGTAAGATCAAAAAGTGTAACAAACTCTGCTACCCCATTGCCATATGGAACATCTTTATTCAGCATGAAGTCTCCTTTGCCGGAAGCAGCAGAAATTGTAGTGATAGAAGGAATCCGAATGTTAACATTGCCATCAGCCCTCATTCACTGCACACCAACCATGTTTACTAAAAATCCAACGGATGTTCGAACGGCACTTGCTATGATCAGGGATTCGTCTGAAATACTCGGCTTGCTTCTGGATGGCGGACACAGTAAAATTGCCGGGCGACTTGCCGGTGCTTTTCGGAATATCGGGCAGGAAAGAATTGCCAACGATATTTTAAGTACCATGCAAAAGGCAGATTATGATGTACGAGAAATAGATCCGTTTGAAACTACCACTCCGATTGTATTGTCAGCCAGAGAAAAATCGCCTTATGTAAACAGGGTACGTTTAATGTGGCATGAAATGAGGACTGTTATTATTAAACATTTTCCTAAAGCTCCCGGACTTCCCAAAAATCATGAAAAATACATGAAACTTGTGGAGGAAATATATGTAACGGATGCTTATCACTCATTATCAATAGAGCAATATAGAGTTACACCGGAATTGATTGAACGTGTACGCAGCGGAGCGTGGGATGCAGTTAAAAACAAGGAAGATAAAAAACAAAGAGATGCTATGGCTGCCAGGGGCTATTGGCAGGCTACTCAAAAAGTAAGGGACAGTATTACAAAAATACTCAATGGAAAAAACTCCGGTAAAGTTGCAGATACAGGTCATGGAGAATGGTACAGGGAGCTTTTTGCTCCAAGCGTAGCTGCTGGTATATTGAAGGCATCTGATCTGGCTGGTTACAGAAATAGCCAGGTATATATAGGCGGATCAAAGCACGTCCCTCTTAATAAAGATGCTGTTCGTGATGTAATGCCGACACTCTTTGAACTATTGGAGAATGAGTCTGAGGCTTCTGTAAGAGCCGTCTTGGGACATTTTATATTTGTATTTATACATCCCTACGTGGATGGTAATGGCCGAATTGGAAGGTTTTTAATGAATGTAATGTTGGCATCGGGCGGATATCCCTGGACGGTAATTCCTGTTGAAGAACGTAAAACGTATATGGCAGCACTCGAAAAAGCAAGTGTTGACCAAAACATAGAAGCGTTTGCGAAATTTATAGCTTACCTCGTAAAAGAAAGCCTCAAAGGAACTCCAGTGGCTACAATTAAAAAGTAGTATATACAATTTTTTGTTTGTGCTGTAGTACTAATTTCATAGAGCGCTAATCTTAAAAGAAAAAATAAAATGATAAAATATCTATCTAATGTTTCTGAAAATATTTAGGTAATATCTTGTCGCAAATATTTACTAAATGTGCGACAAGAATAACTCAAAGAATTAAGGCAATTAAAAAAGGGAAGGATGTATTTAACATCACTTCCCTTTTAAGTGCACTCGGAGGGATTCGAACCCCCAATCTCATGGTCCGTAGCCATGTGCTTCATCCAGTTAAGCTACGAGTGCAAATTGTTTTTTTGCAAAGCTATCAATTTTATAAATCTTCTAAGTGCTTGCAAATTGCTTGCAAATACTTACCTTCGATTTCTGAACACCTTGATTTTAAAGGCGAACAGAGGATACTACATTAACATCCGTAGTCAGATGCTCTATTCAGTTGAGCTACGGAACCCTTTTGTAAAACTCTTAATATATTCTCTTCCTATTCCACTCTTTAAATAAACTTCACGATTTCTGGCTTCAACCCGACTAGAAAACTCTTCCTTTTGTAGATTTTGTTTTACCTGAATTATGTTAATTCAAACGATTCTCAACATCCCTACTCATGCCAACATACATTCTGTCAAATCTTATACTATAAAGAACATATACAAAAAAATTCATTTTCTCTAGTCTGATGCTCCCCGCCGGCAGGCAGGTATTCAGTTGAGCTACGGAACCCTTTTTGTATTCATGCAAAGGTATTAAAAATACCATTACCTTAATTAAGAAAGGTTTTTTCAGCAGCATTTAAAATAGCAAAGGCCGCTTCGCTGCTTCCGGCTTCGGCATAGTTACGTAATATCGGTTCTGTGCCGGAAGCCCGTATCATTAACCATTCCGTATCGCTGAAGAAGTATTTATATCCATCTATAGTCTCGGTGCGCTGTATTTTATACTTACCAAAGGCTTTGTAATTGTTGTTTTTACAATTTTCCACAATAGTGTTTTTCAAATCTTCTTTCAAATGCAGGTCGGAGCGTTCAAATGAAAAAGCGCCTGTTATTTTGTAAACCTCCTGTATCAGGTCGTCAAGCGACTTCCCTGACTTTGCCATATATTCCCAGATAGTTAAGCCGATCCAGATTCCATCCCGCTCCGGGATATGCCCCTTTATAGCTATCCCTCCTGATTCTTCACCTCCAAGCAATACGTCTTCCTGCAGCATTATGGCGGCAACATATTTGAAACCTATTTTTACAACCTGGTAAGGCAATCCGAAATGTTCACACATTTGTTTAACACGGGGAGTTACTGAAAAAGCCGTAACCACTTTACCTGTCATTTTCTTCTGCTCAAAAAGATATTTTATTAAAAGTAAAATAATATGATGCGAATCGATAAAATTACCATGTTTATCATACAATCCAATGCGATCAGCATCTCCGTCCGTTGCCAGTCCGCAATCAATCTGGCTGCCGGCAGGCAGGTGTTTTCCCGAGACTTTAATCAACTCTGCAAACTCTTTTAAGTTCTTATGAATAGGTTCAGGAGCCTGTCCGTTAAACGACGGATTATACTCGCAATGCAGTAATGTTACATCGGGCAATAAACGCCTGATCACATTCTGCCCCGCGCCATACATGGCATCGTAAGCCAGTTTTAAACCGGAATTACGGATCGCATCCAGGTCAAAATTATCTTCAACATGCTTACAATACATCTCTTCCAGATCAGTGATCTCAATTTTTTTTGCATTGATGAAATCAGGGAGGGAATATTTTTCGATATCAATAGTTGATTTATCTTTTATCAAATCCTCCACTTCCTGTACCTTTTCCGGCAATAAGGGACCTCCGTAACTTCCTTTAAGTTTATAGCCATTGTACGAAGGGGGATTATGACTTGCGGTAATAATAATACCCACATCAGCTTTGTGCCTCACTGTACCTAATGATATCATCGGTGTTGAAACAAATCCCCTGGCCAAAAATACTTTCACATTGTTTACCGCCATTACTTTAGCAACAGTTTCCGCAAACAATTCTCCGCCAAAGCGGCAATCGTGACCGATAACAACTGAAGGAACCGAAAAATTTTTCTTTAGCCATACGGCAGTTGCTTCCGCAACGCGGATTACATTCTCAACCGTAAAATCTCTGGCAATAATGGCTCTCCAGCCATCTGTGCCGAATTTAATTTTGCTCATACTTGTCACACTTTATTTTTTATATCCATACAAAATACGAATTTCTGTTTAAAAACGGCAATACATTAAACGGTATAAATGGCCCATTTTGAAAAAGTCGGAAGTCCGAAGTCGGAAGTCGGAAGTCCGATCCTTAAATACACCTATGCAGAAATTTATCCTGTTCGCGGCATAACATAATGACACTAGCGCTTTATATTATGTTTATCCAATGCCTCCCTGAAACGCCTGGCAAAAACGGCATGCTGCTCCATGGTTACTGCAAAGTTATGGCGACCTGAGAAATCTTCTTTAGCACACATATACAAATAATTATTTTTCCGGTAGTTCAATACCGCATCCAGGGATGATATCTCCGGCAAATTTATAGGGCCGGGGGGCAAACCAATATTCCTGTATGTATTATAGGGTGAATCAATTCCTTTATCCCCATTTAAAACGCGGTTAATATTGAAATTACCAAGCGCGTAGATCAATGTGGGATCACTTTGAAGCGGCATTCCGATCTTTAAACGATTAAGATATAAACCGGCTATGACAGGCTTTTCATCATTAAACCTGTTCTGCTCGGCCTGTACAATTGAAGCGAGGGTCGCGACCTCAGTGCGCGACAAACCTATTTCTTTTGCCTTCGCTTTTCTTTTTTCATTCCAGAAATTATCATACTCACTTACCATTCGTTCAATAAACTCATCGGCCGAAGTGTTCCAATACATTTCATAGGTATTGGGAATAAATAAGGTCAAAATTGTTTCTTTCTTTAAACCGCACTTCGCAGCAAATTCACTACTGTTAAGTATTTTCAGCAATTGAAGTGAATCGGCCTCCAATTTTTTTCCTACGCGCGAAGCGAGTTGTTCTTTTGTCCGGATATTATTGAACGCGAGCATAACGGGTTCCTGAATACCCGCACGTAGCATGTTCACCAGTTCATTATTATTCATATTATTCCTGATACGGTAACGACCGGGTTTCACTTTATTTTTATACTTTTTGAGTTCAGCTAAACGTTGAAAAGAGGCCCGGTTTACAATGACCCGTTTGTCGGTTAAACTATTTATCACATCATCAAAAGTGGAACCTGTAGGAATATAAAAATACTCCACACTTTTTCCATCTAGTTTTACATTAGGTTGATATACGAGCTTATAACCCCAATAAACAACAATACCTCCACCCGCGATCACCAGGAATAGAAAGGAGATAATCACCTTTTTAAAAAACGATATTTTTCTTCCGGACATGGGTCACGAATATAAGAAATTTACCTCCTCGACATGCAGTCGGGTTGATCTAAAGCTTGTTCAACAATGCTTTGACCTGAGCGCTTTGGGGATGATATTTTATATATTGCTGAAGAAGCCGCTTTCCCTTGTCAATTTGCTTTTGTGAAAGGTAAAGTCCGGCTTTATTCATTATGGCCTGCTCATAATCGGGATCCAATGCCAATGCCTGGTTATAATACATTTCAGCCATAAAAGTATTCCCTTTAAGCAGAAACAAGTAGCCCAGGTTACAATGAGCCTGCGCGAACTTCGGATTTTCGGAAATTATACTCTCATAAATGGCCTGTGCCTCATCTATTTTATTCACTGCAACTAACGCCGTTCCTAACTTACTTTTAAATTCCAGGCTAAACGGAGCTAACTCAACCGCTTTAGTAAAATAAGTATATGCTTCAAAAGCATTTCCCAATCTATTGTAACTCTCTCCTATTCTGTACAATGTCCAGGCATCATCATTACTATGCGCCCTTCGGTTAAAAACAGTTAACACTTCCTGACTGCCTAATTTTGATACATAACCTGCAATCCGGCTATAATTTTGTTCCAAAAAATAAATCTGAACCAGCTGAGGAAAATTATTTAATAATTTCTCTTTAGTATTATCCTTTAAATATTTTTTTGCGCTATCCAATAATGAACTGTTTTTTAGATCAAATTTTTCAAATTGATTAATATATGCCTGTGCTTTTACCTTAGCTGAAGGATCTTTTTCATTGATGGCATACAGACCTATAAATTTCTTTATATTTTCTTTTTCAGCAACTGATACAGGTTTTCGTATATAATGATCTGTTACACGCACATGCGGGATATCGATCGATCCTGATTTTGGCATATGACAGCCTACACAGTTATCAGTTTTTTTATTCCGGACTTCCGGCTTTTCATTACACAAAATATTATTTTTAGTTCCATGACAATTTTTACAGGCATTATTAAATACACTGTTATCCGTGACCCTAACACTTACATGGGGATCGTGGCAGGTAACACAGGTAAGTGATTCCTTATAAGGCTTCAGAGAGGCGGAGTTTTCCGCAGGCTTAAAACTTTTAATAAAACATTGGCTCATTTTTAAACGATCAGCATGAGAAGCCATGATGAATTCAGCATCAGCTCCTTCATATTTCGGCAAAAAAATTGTCATTATATCCGAAAGCTTCATCCCCGGTTTGAAATCAAAAAATGATTTACCCTCCTTCAACACCGTGTTACCCTGCAAGTGGCAGCGCTGACAAACATCAAACTGGAGATCAATGGAAAGTTTGGCAGGGTTGACGATACTATAATCGATCTCTTTAGTTGTATCGACAAAAACTCCTTGCTGCTTTAACACAACGTGGGCACTGCCCGGTCCATGACACCGCTCACAATCGATACCTTCGGGCACTTCAGAATATTTATTCTCGGAACCCTGAATAAAACCCGGTAAAGCATTATGGCAACTCATACATTCCAGCCCGATCTTCCTGGAAAAACGCGTATTCATGCCATTCTCAAAACCCGGAGGCAGGTCCCATTGTCCCTTTTGGGTATAATATGTCATTGGCATTTGATGCAAATACCCATTCGTATTAAATATATGTGAATTTGTATGCTGGCCCGAACCAATGATATAATCAACCTTCTCTGTACGTTTGTAAATTGTATCCCTTCCATCCAGCCTGAACTCGGTTATCTTAAAACTATCTCCCTCCCAAAACGGATAATAATAAAAATCAGAGGACTTATCATATACTACAGTGTGCTTATCGAACTTAGCGGAGCTTTTAGCTTTGGTAGCGAGATCAAACGATTGCCCCATGCCTGTATGGATAAATGTTTTGTAAATATCCATGTGGCATTGCTTACAGGTATTAATACCTACATGATGAACAGAGTCATTATGGTTGAGGTACGTTGAAGGGTTTTCTGCCGGAGATTTTTCAGAAGTAGAATCAGAACCGCAATATGCAAAAAGGAAACAAAGGGAAGTGGTTAGAAAAAAATATACCGTATTTGAAAATTTAATTTTAAGCAAGAAATAAAAGATTTATCAAAAGTAGGTTACCAAGGCACTCCTTCGACCTCGCTCAGGATATCCCTCACACAAATATCAACTTTAAAAAGCATAATAGAATCCGATTCTATAACCCTGAACCTGGAACCTGGAACCCGGAACCAGCCACCAACTGCATCAAACACTCATCCTTCCATACTCCTCCATCATTGATCCATTTCTTTTTTACGCCTACTGTTTCAAATTTATGTTTCGCAAATAATTTCAGACTTGCTTTATTATCCACGCTGACATTACAATACAATTGCTGAAGGCTTAAAATTTTAAATGCATAATTGGTTAAAAGTGCTAACGCGGCTGAAGCGTAGCCATTTCCACGTTCCGTTTTATCGGCGATAAGTATTCCTACACCTGCACGTTTATTATGGGGATCGAAATCAAAAAGATCGACACAACCTATAACTTTGGCCTCACCTCCCGGCCTTCTCTCCATTTGGAGAGGAGAAGATGGTTCGTTTATACAAATAATCAGGCGCAACTGTTTGGTGGTATAAATGTCCAATTGCGCATTTAAGATATATTGTTCGAGCACATGCCGGGAATATGGAGTTAAGGTATTTGATACCTGCCATACAGAAATATCATTCTCCCATTTATACAACCAATCAATATCTGAAGGTTCGAGTGCGCGGAGCTTTATATTGTTATCAGAGAGCATTAAACAGCGGAGTATGAAGCGGAACGGATCCCTTCGTAAATATCGTTCATATTGTATTTTGAAAGATAAAATGAATTTCCAGCCAGGTAACGGTCAAGATTAAGCTGGTAACAGGATGTAATGATGTTACGCTCATAAAGTTTGGGCAGCAGATCGAATACATAATTTACACGTTGCATTTCTGCTTCGTATACCTCCGAGCAAAAATCCTTGATCGGACTCAGGCAGGTGGCTATGCCTATATCTACACGAGGATAAGCCAGCGTATATTTCTTTATCTCATCACGAAGCTGATCAAGGGTAAACACAGCTGGCACGGATAATTTAATAAATATAGAATCGATGTTGCGCTGGCGAATAAGCTTTAACAAAGCCTTTAATTCTCCATCCACAGTAGCGCCTTTAACAGTAAGCGTAAATAATTTACCATTTACAGATATAGCCAAATGCGGTGGAATGCGGGTTGCATATAACACAACCAGGTAAATATCATTCAGCAGCAAAGCTTCCGTTGCCGGTAAGATATTTGGGATAACATATTGGTTCTTGATAGTGGTCAAACTACTTGTTTATATGAATCAAAACAAATGTAAGTCTAAAATTTATTTTACAATTGCTTTATAAGCAAAACTTAGTGCTTCAATTATATCGCCGGCAATAATACAAGAGGTACCTGATCTGTCCATTGAAATATCACCGGCAAGCCCATGCCAATAAACTCCAAATACAGCAGCTTCCTTTGGTGCATAACCTTGTGCCAATAAACCCGTAATAATGCCTGTAAGTACATCACCGCTTCCTCCTGTGGCCATCCCCGGGTTGCCGGTGGAATTAAAATAAACAGTGGCATCGGGACAAGCGACTGCTGTATGCGCACCTTTTAAAACCACATATACCCCGTATTTGAAAGCAAACTCGCGCAACTGATCATAGCGGGCATAGTCGCTATCCGTTTTCCCAACCAATCGTTCGAATTCCTTCGGGTGGGGTGTTAAAATACTGTTCTTCGGCAAAAAGGGCAACCATGTTTTGTTCATGGATAATATATTGATCGCATCGGCATCCAATACCAAAGGAACAACGGCATTTTGTATAAGCAGTTTTAATGTATTCTGCGTTTGCTTTTCATTGTCCAAACCCGGACCAACGCCAATTGCATTGTACTTTTCAAGTTTAGGTAATTCTGAAATATAATGATCTGTTGAATCAACACTAACCATGACTTCAGGCAGGGCTGTCTGAATAATTTCGTAACCACACTTTGGAATATGAACTGTTACCAGGCCGGCTCCGCTTCGCAAACAGGCGTTAGCAGCCAAAACAGCGGCACCTATTTTTCCATAACTACCGGAAATGATCAACGCATGGCCATAAGTTCCTTTGTGAGAGAATTTCTTTCGTGGTTTTAATATTGCCTGAACATCAGATAACGTTATAAAATAATTAATTGTTTCCTGCTTATTGATAAATGAAGCATCGAGACCAATGTCAAGTATTGTAAAATCACCTATGTGCTTCCCTGCCTGAGGAAACATAAAGACCAGCTTTGGCGCCTGGAATGTAAGTGTATGTGTTGAATTGATACAGACCCAGGCATCCGGCTTCTCCTTTGCAGAAAGCGGCAACCCGGAGGGTACATCAATTGCAATTACAGGTAATTTAAGTGCATTAATGTACTTTATCACATCCGCGGCAAGACCTTCGACCGGTTTATTGAGACCTGAACCAAATATAGCATCAATAACAATGTCGGATGACTGAGCTTTAATGTTTTTCAGATCATCTGCTGATCTGATATCAAGGACAGTGACGCCGGTACCTTTGAGTCGTTGTTCATTTGTCTTGAAATCCCCCGAACATTTGTCGGAACAACGAACAATATAAACTATGATCTTATATTTTTTTTCAGCCAACAAACGCGCGATGGCA
The DNA here is from genome assembly GCA_016183775.1 of Bacteroidota bacterium. Classification (NCBI taxonomy): domain Bacteria; kingdom Pseudomonadati; phylum Bacteroidota; species Bacteroidota bacterium. Next base: position 45,589 of record JACPDY010000093.1, on the reverse strand, counting down.
AGTCCGTCCCCGCCATTATTTCCCAAGCCACAAAACACATGCATTTTAATTGGCTCCCGGTAAGCAGAAGTGATCCATTGCATACAAGCCACCGCCGCCCGTTCCATAAGGTCAACCGAAGCGACTGGCTCATGCTTTATGGTGTAAGCATCGGCTTCACGGATTTGTTCTGTAGTAAGTATTTTCATTGGACATTCAAGGGATGTCATCGCTTAAAGCGATGACATCCCTCTGTTTAAATTAACTTTAACAATTGCTCATGAATAGCAAGCACCTGCGGAATGACAAGCTGCTGCTCATCATTATAGATCACAAAATCAGAACGTTTTATTTTTTCTTCATCACTCCATTGGTTCAGCATACGCTTTTCAACTTCTTCCCTGCTCCAGCCTTCACGTTTCATAACGCGAACGATCTTAAGATCAACGGGAGCTGTAACAGTGATAACCTTATCCAGTTGCTTATTTGTACCGCTCTCAAAAAGTATAGCAGCTTCTTTCAACGCGTATTTCGCCTGGGCATTTCTCCTGCTCCAATTTTCCACATCAAGTGCCACGGCAGGATGAATAATAGCATTGAGCTTTTCCAATAAAGGCTTATCATTGAATACAAGATCCGATAATTTTTTACGATCGACGAATCCTTTATCATCAATTAGCTCCTCACCAAAAACCTGTATGATCCGTTGTTGAATATCTTTCCGGTAAAATACCTCAGTGGCTGCCACATCCGCATAATAAACAGGAACACCCAATTTTTCAAATATTTTGCAGACAAGGGTTTTACCGCTTCCAATACCTCCGGTGACTCCAATTCTTAACATTATTTACGAACTAAAAATTCAACTTTCTCAGGATTTACTTTGAGGGATTTAATATTTGATGGTTTTTTAACAATTTCAACCTTTAATTTTTTGCTGCCTGTTTTCTTCGAGTAATCAACACGGGCACGAAATGCGGAAGCGTCCATTTTCTCAAACTCATCAAATGGAACAATAAACTTTACAGAAATCTTGTCAGGAAATACCTTCAACGAATAACCCTTAGGTAAATTATCGACCTGAACCGGTATTTCCAGGGTCGCTTCCGTGAATTTTGTAACGGGTACGATCAGCTCAACAGTCGAATTTGAAACCTGCACCAAAGACGTATCATTTGCCAGGATCAATTTAATATCCTTTTTTATTTCACTATCCACGTCCTCCAGTTTCACCAGCTCGGTCTCTGCATATTTTAGTTTAAGCACGCGCTCTTCAGGACCCGAGATCGTTACTTTATCCGGTATAAGACGAATGCTGTCCTTCAGCTGATATTCTTTATTATAAGTTATGTTCGCATTTAATTTTACCGGAACCGTTTTACTAAGACGTTTGCTGTAATTAACAAATAAAGTATCAGGAACAATTTTAAGCACCTTGATCTTGCTGCCAAATTGCCTGCCTATTTTTTCCAACCTGTTATTCACTGCAAAATAATAGCCCGGGGCATCTTTTAAAGGGCGAAGTTCTTTGAGATCGATCCTTATTGACTGTGTCGCGTTACGAAGTTTATAATAAAGAATGGTAAAGCCGCTGGCGTTGATCTCTATATCAATGTTCTCCGGCAAATGATTAACAATGACCTTTGATTTAGGAATATTAAGATAGGTCACCGGAAAGGTGATGATTGAATTATAATCCTTACTAAACGTAGTAATGAACCAGAAAAAGAGCGACAAAAATATACAGATCAGAAAAGTGATCAGCTTTCTATTCAGCCTCACGTTACCACCGTCAGTGCTGCGCCGGAATAATTTTAAAAGATTGGTTTTCAAAGATGTTAGTTGCCGGTTGCCGGTTGTTGGTTGTCGGTTATTATGAACTAATTTATAGATAGAAAAACTAACAACTGACAACAATCAACCAACAACTATTAAGTACCCTGGTTCAAGTTAGCCGAAAACTCCATTGATACAGCAGATTTCTCGATCTTCAAACGCACACCACCCTCCACTTCGATAACGAATGTTTTATCATTCATCTCAACAATTTTGCCATGTATCCCGCCAATGGTAATAACCTTATCACCCTTCTTAAGTTCTTCACGGTATTTTTTCTGATCCTTCGCCTTTTTTAGCTGCGGACGGATCATAAAAAAGTAAAATACAACAATGATCAATAACAGGGGTAACATTCCCATAATGTCAAAGCCCCCACCTTTTGCAGGAGGACCCATGAGTAAAATGTGTAACAGATTCATAGAACAGATTTATTATTAGTTAAATTAAAATTGAAAATTACTTCTCTTCAGGCACTTCAATTTGCGCTATTATTTTTAAAACTTTGGTATTAGGTGATGTGTTCGCTGTAATAGTCACTGTTTTTTCTACCTTACCCGATTTGCCATCACTGTCAAATGTAACATCAATAATACCTTCACTTCCGGGAGGAATGGGAGCCCTTGAATACTGCGGCACAGTACAGCCGCAACTCGCATGTGCTTCGGCAATGACAAGATCACTTCCACCTGTATTTCTGAATTTAAATGAATAGGAAACTTTCTCTCCCTGTGTTATTTTTCCAAAATCATGCGACTCTACCGCGAAACTAAACTGCGGCTGAGAGCCGGGATCGGTTTTATTCTCAGAAGCGGTCGCGGTAATGTTCACAGCATCGGTCGTAACAGTTTTGGATTAAAAAAAACAATGAAATTCTATCTCTACTCATTTGAATCAAATTTTACTCAAAAATAATAAATTGAACAATGTTCTCTTAATCCACAGAAGAAACTTTAATAAGTTCCTACTCCATCAACCCCCTGCCGGTTTTCACCAGCTTACTGTCCCTTTTGAAATCCTGCACCAGCTTATCAAGTATACCATTAATGAACATTTTACTCTTGGGTGAACTGTACAATTTTGATATTTCAATATACTCGTTAAGACTCACCTTAACGGGAATACTTTCAAAATGTAATATCTCGGTGATGGCCATTTTCATCAGCAATATGTCCATCATTGCTATACGCTCAACTTCCCAGTTCTTTGTTTTTTCAGATATCACCTGCTCGGAATCTTTTTCATGAAGGATAGTCTTCCTGAATAAGTCAATGACAAACTGCTTATCCTCTGCTTCGTCCTTATATAAAGGCATTAGAGCAAAATCATTCGCAGAAGAACTTAACCCTTCAATAGTTTTAAGCACCCCATTATGTGCCAGGCGCAAGTCATCAACCCAGTATATACTTTTCTCTTCAAAATAATGCTCGAGCAATTCAAAATCGGTGATACAATTTTTATAGATAGCCAGGATAAATTGTTTATCTGTTTCGTAGGAGTGCTCTCCTCCATTCATGTATTGCTGATACTCCTGGCTGTTTTTAATTGTGGTTAAAATTTTGCGCACCAATTCATCGTCCGTTTGCCAGGTTATTTTCCGGTTAGTTACTTCCTTCTTCAACCTGCTGTTTTCTGATAACTGTTTAACAACAGCATTATCAATGAACAACGTACTTGGATTCAGGTCCGATTCTGTAGGAAGTCTTTTATTTCTGGCATCCGCGGTTATACGCTCGGCCTGGTCGCGTATTTCAATGAGGAGTAACAACAGGTAAACATAAAGGTCATAGATCTTCTCAATGCTGTTAAGCAATTCCTTTTCACCTTTGCCACGGTCTTTGTTATCGCTTTGGAAAAAAGCATACAAGGCCTGCATTACCTTCACTCTTAAATATCTCCTGTTTAACATAAATAACCTTGCAAAATGAGTATTTTTGATATATAATGAACAGGCACAAAGTTACGTGAATTTTTGCCACCAAAGCACCAAAACACCAAAGCCCACGAAAAATATTTGGTAAAATTATTCAGGCGGACAGGTTGGTGTTTGGGTGCTTTGGTGACTAGAAAAATGAAATTCAATTGAAAACGCTTTTAACACTTAATAAATATTTTCTGCGCTATAAATGGCGATTGACACTGGGTATCGCTTTTGTCGGCATATCCAACTACTTTGCCGTTTACTCAATTACATTTATACGAAAAGGCATTGACTATATAAAAGATATTAACCTGGCTGATGCCCCGGCAGACATCAGCAATAAATTACTTTTTTTCGCTTTGATGACCCTGGGAATGGCTTTGCTGCAAGGCTTCTTCCTCTTTCTCATGCGGCAAACCATTATCGTTATGTCGAGGCTCATCGAATATGACCTTAAAAATGATGTTTACGAACATTATCAGAAACTTGATACAGGCTTTTACAAACGAAACAGCACCGGCGACCTGATGAACCGCATCAGCGAAGATGTCGGCAGGGTACGCATGTATATAGGCCCCTCTATTATGTACATTGTTAATACCATTATGACCTTTGTTTTTACCATTGGCATTATGATAAACATCGATTCCCGGCTCACACTGTATGTATTACTTCCATTGCCTGTTCTCGCCTTCTCCATTTACTATGTAAGCGCTACGCTTAACAAAAAAGGCAATAAGGTGCAGGAACAATTGTCAAAGCTTTCCACCATTGCCCAGGAAGCTTTTTCCGGCATACGGATAATTAAATCATTCAGCCGTGAGGCAAACTGGAATAAAGATTTTGAACGTGAAAGCGAACTGTATAAGGATAAAAACATGGACCTGGTCAAAACCGATTCCCTCTTCCAGCCGTTCATGATTTTGATGATCGGGTTAAGCACCATTGCCACCATTTACATAGGCGGCAAAGAAGCGATAGATGAGAAAATAACCGTCGGTAATATTGCCGAGTTTATTATTTATGTGAACCGCTTAACCTGGCCGGTGGCTTCATTGGGCTGGGTGACATCACTGGTACAGCGTGCGGCGGCATCACAGCAGCGTATCAATGAATTTTTGAACACAGAACCCGGCATCAGGTCACCAACGGATGAACCCTTCACGATAAAGGGAGGTATTGAATTAAAAAATGTAAGCTTCACTTACAAAGACTCAGGCCTGCCTGCCGAAGGACAGTTCGACCCGCAGGCGAGGGTTAAAGCTTTAAACGATGTTTCATTTACGATCCCGCAGGGCAAGTCTCTTGCTATAATTGGCCGAACCGGTTCAGGCAAATCAACAATCGCTAATTTATTATGCCGGCTTTATGATGTTGATTCAGGGGAGATACTGATTGACGGTAATAATATTAAAACCATTAACCTGTATGATCTGCGCGATCAGCTTGGCTATGTTCCGCAGGAAGTATTTTTATTTTCCGACAGCATAGCAGCCAACATTGGTTTTTCGGCGCATAATACAGGAAAATTAAAAACAGACCGGAGTATGATCGAACAGGCCGCCAAAGACGCCGCTATTTATGCCAGCATTATTAATTTCCCCGAAAAATTTGACACAGTGGTGGGTGAACGCGGCATTACACTTTCAGGAGGACAAAAACAGCGTATTTCCATTGCGCGTGCCATTATCAGGGAACCGCGGCTACTTATCTTCGACGATTGTCTTTCGGCGGTTGATACAGAAACGGAAGAAGAAATACTGAACAATTTAAACCGGCTGATGCGGAATAAAACTACCATCGTTATCAGTCATCGTGTATCTTCAGTTAAACATGCCGATCATATAATAGTACTCGATCACGGAAGCATTGTTGAACAAGGCTCACACCACGAACTCCTGGGCAGAAAAGGTATCTATTTCGAATTACACCAAAAGCAATTATTGGAAAAAGAGAATTCATCCATCTGAACTATTTAATAATCAGCGGTTTGCAATATTGTTTTGAATATCAAAATATTTATATACCTTTACGAAACCCAAAATATTAACGACAAACTTAAACTTTATGACGATGGAGACAGAATTTGAAAAAAATGGAACAGCGACTGCGGAGAGGGAAGAAATATTCTCGAAGGCAGTTCGTGCAGGTAAAAGGACGTATTTCTTTGATGTGAAAAGCACAAAAGGAAATGATTACTATCTTACAATCACTGAAAGCAAAAAACGTTTTGGTGAAGAAGGAAAATTTTTCTTCGAGAAACACAAGTTATTCCTTTATAAAGAAGATTTTGAAAAATTTGTAGAGGGCCTGAACGAAGTTGTTTCCTATATCAAAACCAATTCTCCTGCTGTGCCAACCACTTCAAACACAACTGTCACTGCTAATCATACATCAAATGGAAATGGAAGCTTTTCCGATGTACGTTTTGAAGACTTGGGGAATAAATAATTTTGATATTTACCCTAAAAGCCCTGCTGATAGTATCAGGAGGGCTTTTTTATTGGTGATTACACTTATATATACATATTTATACCAACCCTGCTATTCCGGCAACCGGTCTGTTGCCAATTTTACGTTCAAGCCAGCGTATGTAATCGAAATATTCTAAAACCTTTGCTTCATATTCATCTTTGGTAATTTCCTCCAATTCTGTTTTAAAGTCTTTAAAAAATTCAATTAATTCTTTTCGCGAATTTGCTTTTGGTAATTTATTTCTGATAAATCGCAGTATTGCCTCTTCGGTTTTGTACAGCATTTTTCTCTTATACAGGTAGCGATAGGTGGAACGTATTAAATATGGCAACAGTTGATCGCTTTCCAATTCAAAATGAATGATAAGACTAATTATTTTCGCATGGGCGTACAAACCTTCCCTGAAATTCTGGTTTAATTCATTTAACAAATTGGTATTCCAAATACGAGCAGAATTATAATGGCCTGAATGAATATAAATGCTCGCTAAATTTATATACAAGATTGACCTGAAAAGCATATTAATATTTTTCATCTTTACAAAAATTTCTGCCTTTTTTGCCAACTGTAATCCTGCATCAAAACTCTTCGCTCTTGAAAAACTTCCCAACAAAGTGCTAAAAGTCATAGCAATACAATTTGAAAGTGTGTGTGTTTCTATTGCGCTTAGTCCCCACTCCTGTATTTGTATAAGCTTCTCCAACGTTTCATTTGCTTTCAGCAATTCTTTGTTTTTGGCTCTAGCACTTCCCAAATTAGTGACTATAATTATATATTTTTGTTTATCCTGAATAAGCAAATCAGGTCGTGATTCCATCCTTTTTACCAATGATTCCGAATGATAAAGTTCTTTTGCAATATCATTCGTTTGTTCATAGTACATTCCCCACATATTGTGGTAATACAAACTTTCTTCATACCCTGATGGTTCGTGGGCTTGGCTCAAAATGGGATCTCGAAATATTTTATCCCATTCTTCCTTCATACTTGCATCTCTTATTAGCCCCCTTTTTTTCAGTTCGTCAATTTTTTCTGAAAGATGCTTATATTTTCTGACCGCTATTATTTTTGCAGTTATTTGTTCCTGTTCAATAAGTATATCTGTACGTTGTTGATCAGATTTGTAGCTAAATTTTTTATTCAACAACTCCAGTAAAATTTCGTGTTTTTCATTTACTCTTGCAATACGCTCTGCCCTTTCCAGTACTTTATCTCTCATTCTCATCAATCCTTTGGTATTGCATATCTCAACATTGGCCTGATGCTCTCTTATTTTTCCTTCAATGGTTTTCCCCGAATAATAAAACCGCAGAGATTTTAAAATAAGTTCCAGTAAATACTTTTTGATTTTTGGAAGTGAGGTAAGAATTTTCTCATCTTTTAACTTTTGTTTAATAAAGTCTTCGTCATATTCTTTCTGTGAATCTATTATTTCAAACAGGCGCAGGTAATTTTTTTTACCATCAGAATAATAGTTAGCAAAAAGATTAAAGGTTTTTCTTTCGCCCTTGCTGAGTGATTTTATTAATTTAAAGAGATCGATTTTCAATTATTTTGAAATTAAGTTTGGGACAAGTAATTACATAAATTTATTCAAATTACTTGAATTTAAACAATTTAAGCAATTTTTATTTTCAAATATCACTTTATGATTATCTCATTGTAGAAATAATGGTTTGCCATAACGTTTCATAGATTATAAATTAAACATAGTCTAAAAACTGAATCAAACTAAAAACAAAACCCTATGCAAACAGAAACTACAACGATAGAAAGGAATCCGAAAAGACTTACTTATATAGTGCAAGAAGCGATATCTGTTGAGCAATTAAATGAGGTATATAAATTACGTTATAAAGTATATGTAGAGGACAATAAATATTTTAACAAAGCTGCCTTTTCGGATGAAAAGTTAAACGACAAGTTCGATACGCAAAATGGCACTCTGAACTTACTGGTATGTAATAGTGAAAACTGCATAGGGACAATACGAGTGACCATAATTGAAAATCGGGAACAGGAATTCCCCTGCGATCATTATCATGAAGAATATAAAAAATTGCGCTCCAAACTAAAAGGCAAATTTGCGAGTGTGAGTATGTTAGCCATTAAAAAGCAAGATTGTAGTGTACAACTTCTATATTCCTTAATAAAAGAAGCAATTAAAATAGGAAGTGCTAATCGGGTAGATTATGCGTTATTTCCTGCCAATTATATATTGCAGCCAACATTAGAACGTTTAGGGGCGATCTTAGTAGGTGAAACAAAATACAATGAGCATGTTGGCACTTACGTTGCCCCAATGATGTTGGAGGTTAAAAAAATGGCACAACGATTTGCTATAAAAGGATACTATTGTTAACAATTGCCCTGGTAGTTTTTCGCAAATATTTACAGAAATGCTGTATTGTCAAGAGGTTCGCAATTTATATGTTGATTTCTGATACTTACGCCAATCAAAAGGATTATAAAAGTTTACCGGGCTATTATTCAGGAAACAAAGCTTTCTAAAAGTACACTTTAAACTTAATTACTATGAAAACATTAACCAAAGAACCAAAGTGCCCAAAAGCAGTAATTCACACCTTCGATATTGAAAGTGTCAACACAGAAATTTCAGGCGAAGAATTCTACTATAAAGAAGCTTTCTCCAGAAACCTTGGTTTATTAAGCTTATCGGAACAAGCATTTTTAAGGGGCAGCAAAGTTGGCATACCGGGAATGGGTGGAGTAGGCGGTTTACATCTTGTTAATTTAGTCCGTTTAGGCATTAGCAATTTTCACATTGCGGATTTCGATAAATTTGAAATTGGAAACATCAACAGGCAATATGGAGCTAAAAGAACTAATCTGAACCGATCCAAAGTGTTTGCCATGGCTCGGGAAGCTATGGATATAAACCCCTATCTTAACCTGCAAGTCTTTGAAAATGGCATTAACTCCGATAACATTGACGCTTTTTTAGAAGGTGTTGATGTGGTTGTTGACAGCCTGGACTTCTTTGAAATGAAAATCAGGAGAATGCTTTTTAATAAAGCAAAAGAAAAGAAAATATATGTGATCACGGCTGGTCCTATGGGATACAGTACTGCTATGCTTGTGTTTGCTCCAGACACAATGAGTTTCGACAAATACTTTAATATTCATGACTCCATGTCTGAAAAAGATATGGTTTTGCAATTTGGTATAGGCCTTAGTCCCAGGCTAACACATTTACGCTATTTGGATATGAGTCGTTTTAGCGTGGATGCGCGAAAAGGGCCATCATTAGGCCTTAGCTGCCATTTATCTACTGCTGCTGCCGCAACTGAAGTAATACGAATACTACTTCAACCAAATAAAGTGAAATCAGCGCCTCATTATTTTCAATACGACTTATGGTTAAAAAAATTCATTACAGGATATATGCCATTGGGCAATAGAAATCCCATACAAAAACTAAAAGTAGCAGTATATAAAATAAAAATTAAACAAATGGCTAAACTAACAGTTGAAAAAAACACTCAGATTAACTCGAACACACTAAGTATAAACAAGCCAGTTGCCTGCGTTCAAAATGATTTTGAAATAAATAAAATCGATAAGGCTTATTCATCCGAACCCTGGTGGTACGATCTTCGCGGTTTTTTGATTTTGACCTTTTCTTATCGAAGTACTCTGCTTGCACAGGTTCGTCTGTTTTCTAAAAATATGGGTGACAAACATTTAGAGGCGGCTATAGGAACTGGAACTTTACTCGATCTGATATTGAAATGGCGACGGTGGAGAAAAATGAAGCCCTCGCAAATTTTCGGTTTCGATTATGCTGATCGAATGCTGGTCGGAGCTCGAAAAAGATTTCAGAACGAAAAGTCCGTCGAATTGCTCCGGGCTGACATTTCCAGATTGCCTTATTCCAGTGAGTCTTTTGATACAGCGAATATCGCCAATGCCATTCACTGCCTTCCAGCCATAGAGGCTGGCATGAAAGAGCTCCACCGGGTATTGAAGCCCAATGGAACTTTGGCCGGAAATGTCCTACTATACCCTCATGCCCAAAGCATATGGGATCAAATTTCCAATCGAATCAATTCCTGGGGAATGAAAAAAGGAATTCTTCATCGACCTTACCAGGTTGCAGAGGTAAAAGAAATAATCAGTAACGCAGGTTTTAAATTAATCTTTGAAAAAATAAGTGGGAATTGTTTTGAATTTACTGCACGAAAAGTGTTGCTATAAATGCAAACAATAACTTAGTAACCATTTAAAAAAATAACCTATGTTATACCTGCACGGAATAGGAACATTTTACCCGGAAAATATTATCAGCAATGATTTCCTGGAAAAGCTCGACATCGGAGGCAACAGCAAATGGATCAAGAAACGGGTAGGCATCGATAACACGGATTTCGACTTCCCATCATTATCAAAATCCGCGAAAACAAAAACAAAAGATTTTATCATACGCATCGGATACAAATGAAAAAACGAAATTATGTCTGCCAAATTTTTGATAGAAAATTTTCTTGTAACTTGACAATTATTTCTTTCAATTTGAAACGAGCATGTACAATTTACACAAAGAGCCAGGAACATAAAATGCAAGTTCTCTGCCTGCCACTGCTCTTGCTCTTCGTTTCCTGTTTTCTATCTGCAAGTTGTATTGCACAGTATAATGAATGGACATGGATGGCCGGTGATAATATAATAAACCCGACAGCTGTTTTCGGAATACAAGGTGTAGCCTCCCCGGCAAATAAGCCAGCCGGAAGATATGAAGGGGGCGGAGAATGGGTGGACTTGCAGGGTAATTTTTGGCATTTTGGTGGATCTGTTACAAATGCCACCCTATATAGTACTGATCTATGGAAATTTAATCCTGTCACAAATGAATGGACCTGGATGAAAGGAGGTCCAGGAGTACCTGCAGCTGGGGTTTACGGCGTATTAGGTATTCCGAATATTGCAAATACTCCCAGTCGAAGAGGATTTGCCTCAGCCACCTGTGTTGATTTACAAGGAAAATTTTGGTTGTTTGGAGGAATATACAACGGAGGATTCACGAATGATTTATGGAAATATGATCCCTTAACAAACGAGTGGACCTGGATGGCAGGTAGCACCTTATCAAATCAATCTGGAATATATGGAACGAAAGGAATTCCATCCCCAACAAACAACCCAGGTGGCAGAGCAGAAACTGATGCAATGTGGGCTGATGCCCAAGGAAACATATGGATGTTTGGAGGACAGGGCTATGATGGAAGTGGCGCAACGGGTCTTTTGAACGACTTATGGAAATTTGACCCGGTTAGTAGTCAATGGACATGGATGAGTGGAAGTAATCTTAGCAACCAGACTGGTGTTTATGGCACAATGGGTATATCCGCTTCTGCCAATGTTCCCGGATCCAGGTTTGTATATGCCAGTTGGAAGGATCTGGTTGGTAATTTCTGGTTGTTTGGAGGAAAGAACAATATTTCAACATTGGATGATTTATGGAAATATGATCCGCTTACAAACGAATGGACCTGGATGAAAGGTACAAATGGTCCGGGTAATCCAAACGGAACATATGGAACGCTTTGTGCAGATGCCCCTGCAAATAATCCTCCAGCAGTATATGAAAATCGTGGCCGGTGGGAAGATGATTGTGGAAATTTTTGGTTATGGGGAGGATCAGTCTCTGATGGTAGCAATCTCCGAAATGACTTATGGAGATACAGCCATGCAACAGGGAATTGGACTTGGGTAAGTGGTTCTAAACTTCCAAATCAAGCCGGAGTTTATGGTGCAAAGGGTGTCTCAGCGCCAACTAATATGCCCAAAGCCGGACTAGGGAATCTTCCCTTTAGAAGACCCAATACAAATGAATTATGGTTTTTTTCAGGAGGATCACCCGCTGCAAGGCTTAATAATATGTGGAGGTATGTTCCCGATAAACCTACAGCATCATATACATTCAACCCTAACAATAGCTGTGCACCTGCAAATGTTTCATTCACGGATGCCAGCGTTCCAGGTTGTAATGAAATAAAATCTTATTCATGGGATTTTGGAGATCCGGGTTCAGGTATCAATAACATATCCACCCTTATCAACCCGTCACATACATACAGCTCCGCGGGATCATATTCTGTAAAAGTAGTAGTTACTAATTGTACGGCAAGTAAAGATTCTATAACACAAATTGTTACTATCAACAATTGCGGCTGTACTCTTACCGCAGGTATTTCAACGCAAACGAATGTAAGTTGTGATTCAGGCAGCAATGGATCGGCAACAGTTGCAGCCAACGGAGGCACAAGTCCTTATACCTATTTATGGCCTGCTACAGGACAAACCGGCATAACAGCAACAGGCCTTATAGCGGGATCTTATATTGTAACAGTAACTGATGCGAATGGCTGTACAGCAACATCTGCTGCAACAATATCTTCCCCTTCTCCATTAGTCGGCCTATTCACCAAGGGCACCGCCAATTGTACGGAATGCGGATGCAAGGAATGGATACTGGTAAATGCCACAGGCGGCACAAGCCCATACACTTACCTATGGCCGGATGGATACGCAAACAGGTACAAAAATAAGCTGTGTCCGGGAGCATACACGATAAACATTAAGGATAAAAATAATTGTAACATAAACATAACTGTAACATCTCCCTGACTGATGATCAGTAGTCTGTTGAAAATATTTAGGCGCGTAGTCCAATGCCTGTCCATGAAAAGAAGCATTTTACTATCGTTGGCATTCATGCCATTGTGCGTATTTGGCAATGGAGTTACAGTGAGCAATATAGTTCTCAACGGGCGAAACGCCACATCGGATTACACCCTCGTAAATTGCGACATTAGTTGGAATAACTCCTGGCGAACCAGTGCAGGACCATCAAATTGGGATGCTGCCTGGGTATTTATAAAATACCGTTTAAAAACGCAAACCACATGGAACCACGCTACACTCAATTGGGTGGACGGTACTGGCAGTGGTGATGGACACACCGAACCCGCGAATAGCAATATAGCCAGCAGAAACGACAACAGCGCCGGTGGCGCTTATGGTGTGTTTATACACCGCGATGCCGATATGGTAAATGGTAGCGTAAATTATACCGGAGTTAAGCTGCGTTGGAACTATGGTGTAGACGGGCTGGCTGATGGCGATAGTGTGGAAGTATGCGTATTTGCCATAGAAATGGTATATGTGCCCCAGGGTAGTTTTGATGCCGGTGATGGTACAAGTAGTAATAGAGAAGGGCACTTTGAAAACGCTACAGCAGGAACAGTCTTTCAAATAACCTCCGAAGGCGCTTTAACCCTTGGCGGTGGTGGTGCCGGCACTTTGGGGAATAATAATGCTTTCGCGATGGGGGTACCCGATGATTTTAACGATGTCACAAGCCAAAGCCTTCCGGCAGCCTTCCCAAAAGGATATAACGCATTTTATTGCATGAAGTATGAAATTTCCCAGGATCAATATGTAGCATTTTTAAACAAGTTAACCAGGGATCAACAGAATGCCAGGACTAATACGGATCTTGCTACTGGAATTACTTCTGTTACAAACAGGTATGTCATGTCGAATACTTCAACTCTTTTGTATCGAAATGGAATACGTTGTGATGCAACCATACACACCTCCGACCCGATAACTTTTTATTGCGATTTAGATGGTGATGGAACAGCTAACGAAAGCGTTGACGGACAAAATATTGCCTGCAACTTATTAAATTGGGCAGACCTTTCCGCTTACCTTGATTGGGCAGCGCTACGCCCCATGACCGAGCTGGAATACGAAAAAGCATGCCGTGGCACGCAGGCTGCTCTTGCCGATGAATATGCATGGGGCTCCACCAGCATAACACAGGCAACCGGTATCAGCAATAGCGGAGCAAACAACGAAACTGCCAGCAATGCAGGTGCTAATGGTGCTTATGGAAATCATGCCAGCATACAAGGACCCATGCGGGTAGGCAATTTTGGGCAGGGTGTAAATACACGAGAAGGCGTAGGGGCAAGTTATTACGGTATCATGGAGTTAACTGGCAACCTTTGGGATCGCTCTGTATCAGTGGGTAACGCCACAGGCAGAGCCTTTACAGGCACTCATGGCAATGGTGTACTAACCAGTGGTGGCGATGCCGATGCGAACAACTGGCCAGTAACCGATGCCATAGGCACTGGCTTTCGTGGCGGTGCTTGGTACACCTCTGCACTTAACCTGCGTGTGTCCGACCGCCGTAACGCAGCTGAGTCCTACAGCGTGCGTAGTGTCCGTCACGGTGGTCGTGGTATTCGTGTGGTGCCTTAGCCGGGGTTTTTCAAAAGAGACATTTAAAATACAAGCCAGATGAAAAAACTCAAATCAATATATTCAGTTCTTTTGTTACTCGTTGTCCGAACAGTAGCTTATGCTCAATACAATGTAGGAAACGATGGTGGGTTTTCGTTCAGTTGTGTTGGCTCTGTTGGTAATGAGGTGCCTTTACCCATAGAATTACTTAGGTTTGAAGCTATATGTAAGCAAGGCAGTGTGTATTTAACATGGGCAACCGCGACAGAAATTAATAACGATTATTTTACTATCGAAAAATGTAGTGATGGAATTAATTTTAAGGAAGTACTAAATGTAAAAGCGGCCGGAAATAGCAGCACGATTAGAGATTATACAGGAGTAGACGAGAACCTTTTACCCGAAACCTCTTATTACAGACTTAAACAAACCGATTTTGACGGAAAGTACTCCTATTCACATGTAATACCAATAGATTTTGAAAATAATAGTATCGTCAACTTTTCAGTTTATCCAAATCCGATAAATATATTGGCCGGCGAGAACTTTTCACTTACATTGTCTGGGCTGCAAGCAGACTCCTCCGTCTTGGTAGTTTTGTATGATGTATTAGGTAGGGAATATTACTCGAAAATAGTATTAACTGACAACAAAGGAAGTGTAAAGGTTGCTATAGGGAGCAGTACCACACTACCAAAAGGTGTATATATGATAGGGGCAGCAGGCGACAATAAATTGCTAAGTAAAAAAGTAATGTTCGAATAAATGTAACCCTTGTTTTAGAGAAGCTTACATAAAGGGTATTAAAACAACAAGTATTTAAATAAAAACAAGTCGATGAAACGGACGCGCATCAGCATCTTAGCTATTTTTTTGATAACAGCAGCTATTGTCTATGGCAGCAAAAGAACCGATCCCAATTTAAAAACTAATGCTCAACAATGGATGCGTGAACAACCTGTCAGGTTTCTTGAAAATAAAGGGCAAATGGCTGACATCAATGGACAACCTGTTCCGTATGTATTATTTACCGCTTCTGTTCCCGGAATGAATATGTATGTGACGGAAAAAGGCTTAACATACCTGTTCATGAAAATAGAACATGAAGAGCATGAAAAAGAGAAGGGAGATGAACAAAAAAAAGAAAACACAAAAGCGGAATGGAACCGTATAGATATGGCTTTAAAAGGCGCATCCATTAAAAAGGAAAATATAATTAAAGAAGGGGCGAGTACTGCTTTTTCACAATATTTTTATGCTCATTGCCCTGATGGGATTTCTGATGTACATACGTATGATAAAATAACCATCAAAGAAATTTATCCGGGAATAGATTGGGTTCTTTATAATTCAGATACAAAAGGCTTTAAATACGATTTTATTGTTCATCCGGGAGCTGATTCAAAACAAATTGCCTTGGTCTATTCTTCTTTAAAACCATTAAAACTTAACAATGATGGCAGTATTATAATAAAAAACAAACTTGGAACACTTACTGAAAATGCGCCATACAGCTACATCAAAGAAACTCGTGAGGAAGTAGCAAGCCACTTTGAGATTATGGATCAACGACACATTGATAACAACTATTACCAAACCACTATTTCATTTCTTTTAGATTCCTCATTTGTCAATCCTAACTCTACATTAGTTATAGATCCTCAATTATTTTGGGCTACATTATATGGGGGCAATGGAGATTTTGGTCAAGCTGGGTACGAAGGTTCGATGTCAATAACTACCGATAATGCAGGCAATCTTTTTATAGTTGGATACACCGCTTCAGCAGTTATTCGCATTCCTTTGCTCAATGCCGGAACTTTTTTTCAAGGAACATCTGGCGGTGGTGCGCTTGGAACCAGCGATGCCTTTATTTTGAAATTTAGCAATACAGGAGTTCTCCTTTGGGCTACCTATTATGGGGGGAATGGGAGCGATGCAGCCAATTCAATTGCTGCTGATAATATCGGAAATATTTTTATAACAGGATTTACTCAGTCAGGTAACTTTCCGGTATGCAACATTTGCCCAGGTTATTTTGATGCCACTTTAGGCGGAACCCAAGATGCATTTATTTTGAAATTTAATAATGCCGGCACTAGACTATGGGCAACATACTACGGAACAGCACTTAGCGGAAGTAATGAACAGGGCTATTCTGTTGCTACTGATGGAGCAGGGAATGTGTTTGTATCGGTATTTTATAATAACTTACTCAGCGTTGAAAAATTCAGTAATACAGGAGTCTTACTTTGGACACACAAAACTGGTGATGTAATCCCAAGAGCCATTGCAACCGATGCAACCGGAAATGTATTTATAACGGGAAGCATTTTTTTTATGTTTTCTCCACCGGTTTTTCCAGACCTTTGCTCCACCTGTCCGGGATATTTTCAGGCAAGCTTTGGTGGTGGACTTTCAGATGCTGCAATTATAAAATTGGATGGGGCAGGTACCGTTCTTTGGGCAACCTATTATGGAGGCAGCGGGGATGATTCTGGTCGTTCTATTGCTGTTGACAATAACGGAAATGTATTTATACTGGGACTAACTAAGTCAGGAAATTTCCCTACTCCAGGCTCGGTAGCAGGTGCTTATTTTGATGGAGCGTTAAGTGGAACGTCTGATGCTTTTATTCTAAAGTTCGATAATGTGGGCAATCGCCTATGGGCTACTTATTACGGAGGTAGTGGAGCAGAGGAACCACCAGGAATATTGCCCGCTATTACATTTGACAATTTGGCTATTGACGCCTGCGGAAACATATATGCGAGTTTTGAAACAACATCTACAAATATAAATACCAAACCAGCCTGCGACGGGGGATATTACGATAATACTTATAACGGAAGTACCAGCGACATTTTTATTGCTAATTTTTCCAACACAGGTGCATTGCTTTGGGCTACCTATCTTGGCGGAAATGGATCAGATTTTCGCGCTCCCTTGGCAGTGGATAATAGTGGAAGGCTCTTCATTTCAGGTGAATCAGTAGCTACTGCTAATACTTTCCCCTTTACCAATCCGGCAGGTGGGGCTTATTATGATAACAATCAAAATCAGCAGATGGAAGATTTGTATATCGCCAAATTTAATAAATTACCTCTTGCTATTACTCCCAACTCAGTAAATTCAGGTTGCGGTTGCACAGGGAGTGCTTCTGTAACTATAACAGTAGGCTGCGCACCCTTTAGTTATATGTGGAGCAATGGCAGTTCAACATTAAATACAACGAATAATAGCAATACTATAACGGGTCTTTGTCCTGGTACCTACACTGTTACCGCAACAAGTAATTGCAATCAAACACAAACAGCAACGTTTGTTATTACGGGGGCATCATGCAATACCTGCACTTTAACCGGACAATTTACCAAAGGGACCGCCAACTGCACAGGCTGCGGTTGCAAGGAATGGATAATGGTAACTGCAACAGGCGGCACAGGCCCATACAGTTATTCCTGGCCCGACGGGTATGACAAACGTTACAGGAACGGGCTGTGCCCGGGAGCGTACAATGTAAAAGTTACTGACAAAAACGGATGCAGTGTAAATATTAATCTTTCGGCGCCTTGATGAACTGCGCCAGCGAAAATAACAAACAACATGAATAAAATAATCCTCATTCGTTTTTGTGCAAGCGCTATCTTAATTGCTTTTGGAGTTCCCAATTACCATGCGCAAAATCCACAAGCTGTTTCGCTGGCAACAGCCAACCCGCACTCACTTCGGGGTTCCGGCATGAGCTTTACCCTCAACAAAGGACAAATAGCCGATAGGAACGGCAAACCCTGCCCCGAGGTATTGTATAAGAGTGAAACACCCGGAGCCGACATATACCTTCGCAAAACAGGCCTAAGCTACGTGCTAAGCAACATGAACCAAGTGATGCACGAAATAGAAGAACAGGTGGAGGAAAAAGAGAAAGCCGGAGAAATAACGGAACAGGAAGAAAAAGAGCTGAAAGAAGAACTCATGCGCAAAGCACGGATAAAGCTGCACCGCGTGGACATGGAATTTGAAAGCTGTAACAAATACATACAAACCATTAACGAAGAGGAACTGGAAGGCTACAATAACTACTACTACGGCCATTGCCCCAACGGCGTATTAAACGTAAAACAATACAACAAGGTAACCTACAAAAATATTTACGAGGGTATTGACATTGCTTATTACGGAGACAAACAAAATGGCATCAAGTACGACCTCATCGTACACCCCCACGCCGACCCCGACCAAATCAAACTTCGCTGGAAAGGAGCAGATCACATAAGCATAAACCATGAAGGGGCTTTGGTAATTAAAACCGGCATAAACGAATTTACCGAAACCCTACCCAAAGTTTACCAAAACATAAATGGAAAAATTATTGATGTGGAAGCTCGGTACATTTTACATGGCACAACGGTGAACTTTGAACTTGGAACATGGAATACCTTTTACCCCCTCATTATAGACCCATGGCTAAGTTATTACGGTGGTAATAATTATGATGCAGGTTTGTCTGTTTGTACCGATAATTTAGGTAATGTGATCTTTAGTGGCCAAACGTATTCTCTAAACTTTCCAATAAGCATTGGTGCTTCTCAAATAGCTTTAGCAGGATCGTCAGATGCATTTATTGTAAAAATGACTTCAGCAGGAGTACTTAGTTATGCTACTTATTTAGGAGGAAGTGCCGGAGACTGCGGTAAAGGCGTAGACGCTGATGGTGCCAACAATATTATTTTGACCGGTTGGACCTATTCCATTAATTTTCCCCTGTTAGGCCCGGGAGGAGGGGCATATTTTCAATCGGCAAAAGGAGCACAAGATGATGCATTTATTGTAAAATTTACTCCCGCCGGATTTCTTACCTGGTCTACTTATTATGGGGGCAACAGCAGTGATGTTGGACATGCAATAGTAGCCGACAATACATCCAGCATTATAATAACAGGTTATACAAATTCTACTAATTTTCCAACAATGGCACCATACCAGGCTGCTTTTGCAGGTGCTTTGTATGATGGATATATTGTTAAGTTTAACAGCGTCGGGATAAGACAATGGGCAACTTATTATGGGAGCCCAAACGAAGAGGAAATCTGTGGGGTTGCCGTTGATAATAGCAATGTTATTTTTATTTGTGGTTACGCTGAAGCAAACTTCCCTATATTACTTGCTCATCAGCCAGGTTATGGTGGAGGCGGAGATGCTTTTGCCGCCAAATTAAATCCCGCAACTGGTTTTCCCATTTGGTCTACGTATTATGGAGGATCTGCAATTGAGTTTGGCTCCGCCATAGCTGTAGATGCTTCGGGCAATTGCATTTTAGCCGGAGCAACAGCTTCCGCAACTAACATTGCTACTGCTGGTGCCCAACAGATTGCTTTTGCAGGAGGCCCGCTTGATGCCTTTATAGTAAAATTTAATAATGCAGGAGTAAGGCAATGGGGAACGTACATGGGAGGTAATAGTAAAGAATGGATAATGGGCTGTGCAATAGATGGAAAGGGCAACATATATGCCTGTGGAGATTTTGAGGATCAGGATGTGGGTAATTACCCTATCAGTACCTGTGCTTACCAAACAAATAGTGGAGGAGAACCTTCTGGAATATTGGAGGATCAATTTATAGCAAAATATGATTCTAACGGGAAGCAAAAATGTATAACATATTTAGGTGGTACAACAGAGGACGAGATAGAACTTGGACCAGGTCCAATAGCCATATATGGAAATGATTTATACATTACCGGTTATACAAATGGTGGGTATCCGGTAACTGCCGGTGCTTTTCAAACAGTATATAGCGGAAGTACAGATGCTTTTATTGATAAACTATGTATTAATCTTTGTGAAGCCAAGGTACTTGGCTTAGATTATACTGCCAGTAATACCAATTTATGTACGAATGCCCCGGTTATTTTCACACCTTCCGTCACCAACTCCTGTGATACCACAGGATATAAATTTCAATGGACATTTGCTGGTGGTAACCCGGCAAGTTCGGATTCCGTAAAACCTACTGTTACATTTTCCGGTGTCGGCACTCACGATGTTAAATTAGTTGTAACAACAATTTGCAAAAAAGATAGTATTACAATAAACAATTATATTACTACTACTCAATGTACCGCATGTAATTTAACAGGCCAATTTACAAAAGGAACAACCAATTGCACAGGCTGCGGTTGCAAGGAATGGATAATGGTAACTGCAACAGGCGGCACAGGCCCATACAGTTATTCCTGGCCCGACGGATATACCAATAGATATAAAAATCAACTTTGCCCGGGGACTTACAACATAAATATTAAAGATAAGAACGGATGTAGTGTGAATGTTAATCTGGTAGTGCCCTGATCGGTTAATCGTTGTTTGTTGTCGGTTGTTGGGAAAATAAGATGCTACACTTACAACCAACAATTAAGAACCACCCCTCCTTTCGCTTTTCCCCTTCACTACATCTGCAAAGGGGCGGTTCTCTATTTTACTTTCCAACCATGAAATAAAATCAAAATACTCTAAAATAAAATTGTCGTTGCTTTTTGTCAATATTTTCTGTAGTTTTTTCCTGAGCTCGATGAACGTCCCTTTGTTCTCTTTTGTTTGGCCTTTTATATAAAGACCCCTCCTAAAAAACGATAAAAACACCCTTTCGAATTCATAAAATACTCCTTTCTTTTTCATGAACCTTTCAGAAGAACGGATAAGACTTTCCAACATGTCCATATTCTGTTTCTCGTAATGGACGACAATCAGGAGCAATTTTCCCATACCGAGGCGATCTATGCGGGAATCTTTCATCGACTCATTCATCAGCTTATTAACCCATATTAAAGCTTGTGAATAATCCCCGAGTATAAAATATATATTGAAAAACAAACCATATACCCCTGTGTTTTCGTATTCTTTTTGCTCCTGTAATTCCCGGACAACCCTTTCGTATTCTATTAGTATCACTTTTGCATCGTCAGTTAAAACAAGAGATGTGCATTTTGCCAACTTAAACATAAGTGTTGTGTGCTTTTTCTTTTCATCGTTTTCCATAAGAAGGGCATACTCTTCCAGGGCATTTTCAAAATCCTCCCCAAAATAGTTCATGTAAACAGCATATACGAGAAAATTATACAAACTTTTAGATAACGTATCTTGCGATATCATCTTCACTTTATACCTTTCTCTTTCAATTTCAAGCAATTTTTTTCGTGCAATATATAATTGCTTCCAGTTCCGGGTATATTGGTAATACATGGAATAACATTCCAAAATGGCTCTCTGTAAGCCACCGGGCATTTTGTCAATTTGTCCCGGCGGTGGGAGCATGGATGTTATTTCTTTTATCTTACTCAGGGATTTTCCCGATCCCCTGTGAAAGAATTTTTTTTGTGATAAAAAGTATAATTGTATGTGTCGAAAATTATATTTGATAAAAAGCGTATAAGTCAAAGCCAGATTCTCCAGCACTTTCTCAAGACGCATATAGCTTTCAATATTATTTCTCAAAGGCTCGTATGGCATTAATATTCTTTTCCAGTCCATAATTTTCATTAAAGAAGGATAATCCTCGGCATCAGAAGCCAGCTTCTCAGCTTTTTTAAGCAAAGCGTTACAATGCGAATACAATTTTCTTCGATATAAAATTTCTATTGCTCCTAAAATATCCGCACACTGTTTGGATGGCCATGCAGACTTACCATGATAGCTATCCAAAGACTTGATGATCAGGTCGTACAAATATTTTTTATATATCCGTATGCTTTCAGGTGCAATTTTACTGGATAAATCTGCTTTCAATTTTTCTTCATTATACCTTTTTTGCAAACTAATAGTATTAAAAAGCAATAGATAACTTTTTTCCCCTTTATGGGGCGAAACCATCAACTTAAAATATCTCTTTTCAGTTTTTGAAAGTGATTTTATAAGTTCAAAAAGTTTATCCGTATTATTACTGGACTTTTTCATTTTATCTATATTATTATGCTTAATTTAAAATATTTATGTAAAATATATCTATTTATTATTGGGTAGACTTTTACTTTTCTGGTAAATTAGTTTTTTAATTTTTAACAATCAAGCATAATTTTATTAATATTTCATTCCCATAGAAAGAAGTCATTTATTTTTTTTCGGAAAGGTTTCGTTTCTACAGTACATAAACGCGATAGAACAAATGATAAAACCACGGTATAAAAGCAGAATAGGTATCGTAAAAAGGACATTCAGCCCTTTAATGGTTATGCTATTCATGGGTTCTTGCTCTGCCCAGAATATTAAGGGGCATGGAAATCCCCCTGAGCCTAAAATCCCAGACGGGTACGCCGGGCAGGCAAACCTCCAATCGCTTAAAGGAAACGGGATTGCTTTTACCCCAAACAAAGGACAGGTAGCCAATATGAATGGCAAACCGGCTTTGGAGGTATTATACAAAGGCGATAGTGGAGGAGCTGATATTTACCTGCGCAAAACCGGCATAAGCTATGTATACAGCAATATGGGTGAAGTAATGCACGAAGTAAATGAGCAAGTAGAAGAATTGGGAAATGCCGGAAATGTTTCTGAAGTTATCCAACAAAACAAAAAACAGGAGTTACTACAAAAGACAAAGGTAAATGTGCATCGTATAGATATGGACTTTGCAAACTGCAACATTAATTATACTACAACAGTCGAAGATGAATCAGAAGGATACAACAATTATTATTATGCCCATTGTCCGCAAGGTATTACCAACGTACACCAATACAACAAAGTAACCTGCAAAAATATTTACAACAATATTGATGTAAGTTATTATGGCAATAAAAATTCCGGAATAAAATACGACATCATCGTGCAGCCACATGCAGATCCAAATCAAATAGCTTTACACTGGAAAGGTGCAGAGGAATTAACAATTGAGGATGTCCACCTGCCGGATGGGCAGGGAAAACCTGGCTTCCATAACGAGAACCGGGCGACGGCAGGCAGGTTAAAAATTAAAACAAGTGTCAATGAATTTTACGAATCTATTCCCAGGGTATACCAAATCATAAATGGTCAAATAATAGACATAAAAACTGAATATAAACTTACCTCTCTCTCCAATGCAGCAACCATGAATGAAGAGGCTGGACAACAACCACATCATTTCAAATCTTACGAAGTAAGTTTTCTACTTGGAGCCTACAACGAGGATTACGCTCTAATTATTGACCCTGCTATGTGGATTACCTATTATGGCGGGAATGATATAGAACAGGGTGTTTCTGTAACAACAGATAACATTGGTAATCCTATTTTCTCCGGGTTTACGAAGTCGTTGAATTTTCCGGTTCAGGCTGGCGCCTTTCAGGCAGTTTTGGGGGGTAAATCGGATGCTTTTATTGTAAAAATGAACCCGGCAGGAGTTCCTGTTTTTGCCTCTTATATAGGAGGTACTTATGATGATCAGGCATACGGTATTGATGCCGATGGCAATAACGATATTTATATTACCGGAAATACACATTCCGGCAATTTCCCAACTAAAGTGTGGGGAGGAGCATTTATGCAGGCTATAAATTTTACGCCAATTGGTGTCGCAAATTATACTGCTTTTGTAGCGAAGTTTTCAGCGGCAGGAATTTTAATCTGGTCCACTTATTATGGTGGTAGCAATTATGACGGTGGTGCTGATATAATTACCGATGGGAATAACAATATTATATTTACAGGCAATGCTCGTTCGTCCAATTTTCCAATTCAGTCGGCCTATCAGCCTGTAATTGCAAATCTCGGAGGAGATGCTTTTATTGTTAAATTTAATAATGCAGGCATTCGCCAATGGTCGACTTTTTACGGTGGCACACTATCTGACTTTGCTTCTGGGATAACAGTTGATTTTGCAAATAACATATATGTTTGTGGTGTAACAAATTCTGTTAATTTCCCTGTACTTATGGCATCGCAGCCGGCTATAGGCGGAGGCGTGGATGCTTTTCTTTGTCGCCTTAATCCAGTAACTGGTTTTCCGACATGGTCAACATATTATGGTGGATCTGCTTCTGACGGAGACTGGAGGACAGTAATAGCAACTGATTTTTCCGGCAACGTACTTTTAGGGTTAAATACATTTTCTTCAAATACAGGAAATGCCATTGCAACAGTTGGCGCCTACCAACAGGTTTATGCCGGATCAGTTTCAATGGGAGACATGGCTCTTGTTAAATTTAACGCAACAGGTACGCGCCTGTGGGGAACTTATTTGGGCGGAAGTAACTGGGAAATTCCTATTGGCCTTGCTGCTGATGGAAACGATAATATATATGTTTATGGAGAATTTGAGGATACAGATGCTGGTAACTATCCTATAAGTTCATGTGCCTATCAACCAAATTTTGGAGGAGTGGAAGATGGATTTATAGCAAAATACGATCCTGGCGGAAACCAACGCTGTATAACTTACATCGGTGGTTCAGGACATGATGACTATGAATTTACAACGTTAAGCAATGGTTGTGGTGCAATTGCCATTTATGGTAATTCATTATACATTACCGGCTCTACTTATGGCGGATATCCGGTAAGTTCAGGCGCGTTCCAAACAGCCTATGGAGGAACGTGGGATGCTTTTATGGATAAGTTATGTATTAATATTTGCGAAAGCAAGGTGCTTGGGTTAGACTACACTGCGAGTACTATGAGTGTATGCAGTAATGCGCCGATAAAATTTACACCTTCTATAGCCAACTCCTGCGATACCACAGGATATAAGTTTCATTGGACATTTACCGGCGGCAGCCCTGCAGTTTCAGATTCCGTAAAACCAACTGTTACTTTTTCCGGTATGGGTACCCATGATGTTAAACTGGTGCTTACAACAGCTTGTAAAAAAGATAGTATAACAAAATACAGTTATATTACTACAACCCAATGTGTGACATGCAATTTGGAAGGGCAATTCACTAAAGGAACAGCCAGTTGCACAGGCTGCGGATGCAAGGAATGGATACTGGTAAATGCCACAGGCGGCACAAGCCCATACACTTACCTATGGCCGGATGGATATACCAACAGATACAAAAATCAGCTTTGTCCTGGAACGTATATTATAAATATTAAAGATAAAAATGGGTGTAGTGTAAATCTGAATCTGACGGCGCCATGATTAGTTAATTGTTGTTGGTTGTCAGTTGTTGGGAAAAACAGACTGCCAACCACCAACTAAAACCCTCAACTATTTTTCGCTTTCTCCTTTAGTACTTCCGCGAAAGGACGATCCTCGATTTTGCTTTCATGCCAAATATTAAAAAATTTGTCACTACCAATAAGTCCCGGCTTTCCGCTTGCTTGATTTTTTAGAACATTCAGCATGTCAACAAAAAATTGTTTTTTTTGTTCTTTACTTTCACTCTTTAAAGGAATCTTTTTAAACATTGAAATAATCTCAATTTCAACTTTAAACAGGGGATGGTTCCGGATCATCCATCTGAAAAAGGAATTATGTAACGATAACAACAAATCATAATTCTCAAGTTCATAATGACAAATAAGACAAAAGATTCTCGCCAGTATCTGTACATCATTTTTTCGTTCCATTCCTTTGTAATTTATGATCTTGTTCAACAGCCTGATAGCGGAATGAAAATCGCTGATCTGACAAAAAACCATAGTCATATTAATATAAAATAATATTCGTGTACTGTGATCTATTTTTTTCTCAATAATTGAAATAGCATCCTTATATAACTCAACTGCTTCTATCGGTTGGACATTGGATATAATATTTGAGAGATGATGAATCTGGATCATTTCAAGTCCGGCTCTCTTTTTTGAAGGAATTGCAAAAAAAAATTTATTCGCCCTTTTATACAACTCCATTCCCTTACCAGCAATTCCTGAAGCCGAAATATTAGCCAAAGTTGTCAGATATTCTTTATTGAAGACCTCCCACCCCGTCGCTTTATTTTTTAAATAGTTCAGCCAGGCCATTCTCGTCGCCAATGCTTTTTTCCCTTTTCCCTGCAAAGTGGCTATTGAAGCAAGCACATAGTGGAAATAGAGTTTTCCCAAAATGGTTTTTGCATTGACCGGATCGGTCAAATACCCGGAGGCAGCCAATGTTTCGAGATCTCTTTTTGTTGATCTATAATGTACAATTGAATGCCCCTTCGAAAGCAATAATTCAGTTCTGATCATAAGCCTGCGGTATTCCTCTTCGTTCCGGATATTTTCGATGATCTCATCCTGTCTTTTATATTCCTTATTATGAATATGATCTTCCAGCTTTTCGAGGTCACGATTCATCCTATAACCGAACACGATCATCCTCCTGATAAGCATAAGGTATTCGAATTTCTCCTGCTCCATAGCCAGTTTCTGCGCTTTATGAAGTATTTTACCGGCCATCTTATAAAGCTCCTTTGATTGCAATATCTCGGCCTGCCTGAGGCTGCTCTGAAGTATATAATTCACTTTGTCTTGAGCATGATAGTTTTCAAGCAATGATAAAATAGTGTAACTAAGGCGATTTTTAACATCAATAAATTTTTTCGGTGTCAATTCACTCCTTAATTTAACATACAACTTATTTTCATTAAATGTCTTCTGTTTATTGACCAATGAAAAGAGCTTTAACTTATAGCTATCGTCCCTGTTATGTCTTAATTTAGTGACAATAAATGATTTTTCACGGGTTGTTAAAGAATGTACCAATGAATGCAGATCTGACGATGATGTTTTCATGACACGAAATAGAAAGTTAACATTTTAATGCAACATAGTGATCAAATTTACAATTTTAGACATCATATCTAAAGCGATTTTAAATAATTATTAGATTGTATTATAAACCTGGTATAAGTATTTTTATAAAGTTGAAAGCAATGCGTGATATTATCAAATATGGAAAATGTATGAGAATAGGTCTACTCTATCATTCTGTAATAGTGCTGTTATTGTTAGCAGATCCGGTTTGGCCTCAATCAGTCGGGTCATCTTCATCAAGCATTTCTCCTTCCTGGACCACGAGTCCATTTGAACAATTTGTTTTTATTGAGAACAAAGGCCAATTTGACAACAAGTCGGGTGTTAAAAATAAGGCAGTTCTGTATAGTGCAAACGTTGGAGGAATAGATGTTTATTTTACAGGGAATGGATTAACCTATGTTCACGGCGAAACCAGCTCAACATTCAGTGAAAGAAAAAAAGAAAAACTGGAAAGACGTGGAAAAGAGGATGAGTTGCGAAAATCCGGAATTAAAAAAACACAAACGCTTGATATGGAATGGATCGGAGCCAATCAATCTCCGACGATTATAGCTGAAGCAATCCAGTCGTTTTATTATACATACAGTGATGAAACAAATAAAACGATCAGGGCGAATGCCTGCAAAAAAATTACATGCAAAGATCTATATCCAAATATAGACGTTGAATATATTCTCCCTGAAAAAGGCGGAATTAAATACACACTTATTCTCCACCCCGGCGCTGACCCTTTGCATATTAAAATGCAGTACAATAACACTAAAGGATTAATATTAAACAGTGAAAATAACATAGTGATTAAAAGTGAATTTGGTGACTTTATTGACCATGCTCCTATTAGCTTTTTTGCCGATGGAGCAACTATTCCATCTTCATTTGAATTGAATGGTAATACTGTTGGGTTCAAACTTAAAACGTCAACTGTTCAGTCCCTTACAACAAACAACATTCAACAAACAACTATTATTGACCCCTGGGTAAAAACTCCGGTATTCGCGGGAACCAACAAAGCCTTTGATATAAATTATGATTACAATGGCAACATTTATGTTTATGGATCTTTTACCCCTTTTAAGTTATGCAAAATAAACAATGCAGGGGTTGTTCAGTGGATATACAATGTACCCCTGGTTGGTGGCCAGTATGCGCAGGAAGAATACGGCGATTTTGCTTTAGACCCCACATCAGGAACCAGCTATATTTTAACCGCGATCGGGCCTACCCATTATAAAATTAACACATTGGGAAACCTTGTAGCAACGCATACTCCTTCTGCTGTAAACCTTTTTCATATGGGAGAATTCTGGAGATCTGAATTTGATGTATGTACCGGAAGAATTGTAATAGGCGGAGGTGGAATATCCGGAACTGACCAGGCCGGTATACTTGATACAAATATGGCATCGTTAAATATTGTGAATGTACTTGGAGCAACCGACTCTTATCATGACATGGCCATACTTGCTGTTGATCCCCTGAATCCTTTTAGTTATATGCTTGCGGCGTTAAGTAATATCAACCCCGGCTCATTTAATAATACAATGATAAAATGCCCTATCCCAAGCCTTAGTCCTACATCATTTGCTATTAATAGCGGACATGCCTTTAAGGAGGTTGGTCCAATCGTATTTTATACTCCGACTTATGTGGGTGACAGGCCCGTTGGTTTTAACGGAATGAATGCGAGCCCTTGCTATTTGTATACATATGATGGACAGACCATGAAGCGTTGGAATAAAAATTCCGGAGCTTTGGTCTCAACCTTAACTCCGGGTACAACGCCTTTATTCTCATGGGCGGGAATATCTTCTGATATGTTCGACAATATTTATGTAGGAGTTCAATCGTCTGTTAAACAATATAACACATCTCTTGCACTTGTAAATACATTCCCATTGCCTAACACTGTTTATGATGTGAAATTTGGAAACAACAATAAGCTTTATGCCTGCGGAAACGGGTTTATTACTCAGGTAGATCTTGTCTCCGTTAACGACTATATAACATTTAGCTCCACTCCTGCCGCAGCCTGTACCTGTAATGGGACAGCCACTGCAACTATTAACGGCTGCTCCACCGGATTTAATTATTTGTGGAGTAACGGGCAAACGACACTAAACGCTACTGGTTTATGTCCCGGAAAATATAAATTTTCGGCGTCAAGATCCGGCACATGCGCCCTGAATAATACAGAAACAGATTCGGTTATTATCGGCGGAGGAGTAAGTTCTGTTTCGATAACTGCAAATCCATCCAACTCAACCTGTGATCTGAATAATGGAACAGCAATAGCTTTTGCATCCGGAGGAATTGCGCCATACACATATAGCTGGAGTAACGGACAAGCCGGACCAACCGCAACCGGACTAAAAGCCGGTACATATACTGTAAATGTCAGAGACAACAGCGGCTGCATTTCTGTTCAGACTCTTACAATAATGAACAGCGGTAGTGTAAGTTTAACTGTGACTAAACAAAATTTAAGTTGTAGCGGGGGAAATAACGGAAGCGCTTCTGCAACAGCAACGAATGGCACACCGGGCTATTTCTATTCGTGGAGCAACGGGATCAATGCTCAAACGATTAGCGGGCTGAGTATAGGTATCTATTCGGTTACAGTTACTGACGCAAACGGATGCACATCCATCAGATCAACTATTATTGACCCGCCGGTATCAATAAATGTATCCAGCACAAATATCAGTTGCAATGTATCAGGCAGTGCTTCGGTTAATGTCAGCAGCGGTGTTGCTCCGTACACTTATAACTGGAGCAACGGACAAACAGGTTCATATATTTCGGCGGCGGCAGCTGGAAGCTATACTGTGACTGTAAGAGACGTAAGCGGATGCTCTGCTACACAAACATTTACCTTAACCAGCTCAAGTGCCGCGAATGCGTCATTTTCAATAAGTCCGAATGATACAGTTTGCGCTGGAACTACTGTAACTTTTACACGAACAGGTTCTTCGGGTCCCCAGCTCTGGTATTCAAATATGCCATACATTATCAACTCTGGCTCCACTGCAAACATTTCTTACGCATTTTTATCAGCCGGAACATATAGTATGTCGCACGAAGTAACTACGGGAGGATGCAAAAACCAGATAACCTTGCCAATAATAATATTAAACTGTACGGGTCCTACCGTAACCGCTACCGGAAGTTCTGTATGTATGGGCGCATGTGCTACAATAAATGCGAACGGTATCGGCGGCACCAGTCCTTATACCTATACATGGAGTAACGGAGCAACAACACAAAGTATTAATCCGTGTCCTATTTCCACTACTACTTACACCGTTACTATAAAAGATACCGGAGGAAATACCTCCACTTCAACCGCAGCGGTAACAGTTAACCCGACCGTAAGTATAACCACCACTGCAACTAATATAACCTGTAGCGGTGCTTCGACAGGCTCAGCAACCGCATCCGTTAACAGTGGCAGTACACCTTATACTTATAGCTGGAGTGGAGGGCTTTCAGGTTCAACGGTTTCAGGTTTGAGTGCCGGTAATTATACAGTAACTGTAAGGGACAGTAAAGGCTGCTCTTCAACCTCAACGGCAACAATAATTTCATCACCTCCACTAGTCGGGCAATTTACAAAAGGTACAGCGAGCTGCAGCGGATGTGGATGCAAAGAATGGTTAATGATAACTGCCACTGGCGGAACAAGCCCCTACTCCTACTCCTGGCCGGATGGATATGTTAACAGGTATAGGAGTCAGATGTGCCCGGGAGCTTACACTGTAAATATTAAAGATAAAAATGAGTGCAGTATAAATGTAAATCTGACGGCGCCGTGATCGGTTCATCGTTGTTTATCCATTGGGGGCGATCTGTTTATTACATTTATGAAATTAAAACAACCTCTTAATGTTCTTAATATCATTTACTTAAATTCAGAACCCACGATAACATATTGTCCCCATCACTCCTTCCCTATACAATTGATTACCGATTACTGATCACCAATTACCGAAAAATATCCCTCATAAACACTACCTTTGCACTCCTATAAACTAGTACACTCATGATCGCAGTATCTAATCTTTCCTTACGTTACGGCAAACGTAAGTTATTTGACGAAGCAAGTATAAAATTCACACCCGGTAATTGTTACGGTGTTATTGGCGCCAACGGAGCCGGCAAATCAACTTTTTTGAAAATTATTTCGGGTGAGATCGACCCTACAACAGGACAAGTATCTATTACTCCGGGCGAGCGCATGAGCGTGCTGAAGCAGAATCACTTTGAGTTTGACGCCTTTACTGTTTTACAGACTGTTTTAATGGGCAATAGTAAGCTTTGGAGTGTAATGCAGGAAAAAGATGCCTTGTACGCCAAACCAAACTTCAGTGATGCGGATGGTATTAAGGCCTCAGAACTGGAAACCCTTTTTGCCGAAATGGAAGGCTGGAACGCGGAAAGCAATGCAGCCAACCTGTTGAGCGACCTGGGAGTGAAAGAAGCGTTTCATAATACCCTCATGGGTGAAATGAGCGGTAAAGAAAAGGTGCGTGTGCTGTTGGCACAGGCCATATTCGGCAATCCCGACATATTATTGCTGGACGAGCCAACCAACGACCTTGATGTGGAAACCATCAACTGGCTGGAGAATTTTTTAGCAGATTTTCAGAACACCGTTATTGTTGTATCGCACGACAGGCACTTTTTAGATTCCGTATGTACGCACATTGCGGACATTGATTTTGGCAAAATACAACTGTACACCGGGAATTATACATTCTGGTATGAATCGAGCCAGTTGGCCTTGCGCCAAAAGAGCGATCAGAATAAAAAGCTGGAAGATAAGCGTAAAGAGCTGCAGGAATTTATTGAGCGCTTTAGTGCCAATGCTTCCAAATCAAAACAGGCAACCAGTCGTAAAAAATTGCTGGAAAAACTGGTCATTGAAGATATTAAACCCAGCACACGTAAATACCCCGGCATTATTTTTAAAGCCGAACGCGATTGCGGAGACCAGATATTACATATAGAAAACCTTGCCAAATCAGGGCCTGACGGCTCATTGTATTTTTCGAATATCAGTTTCACAATGAACAAGGGCGACAAGATCGCGATTCTCTCTAAAGAACACATAGCGATTACAACCTTCTTTGAAATTTTAGTTGGCCAGGAACAAGCCGACAAAGGTGTTTGCGAATGGGGAAGCACCATCACCAAAAGCTATTTACCCAATGAGAATTCCAAATTCTTTACCGTTGATGAGAACCTCATCGATTGGCTGCGGCAGTTCTCAAAAGATAAAAATGAGACTTATATACGCGGTTTCCTGGGTAAAATGCTTTTTTCGGGTGAAGAAACCCTCAAAAAATGTAATGTACTTTCAGGCGGAGAAAAAGTGCGCTGCATGATCTCACGCATGATGCTGACCAATGCAAACTGCCTTATTTTAGATGAACCTACCAACCACCTGGACCTGGAATCCATCACTGCCTTTAATGACGCATTAAAGGATTGGAAACACGTGGCCCTGTTCACCTCACATGACCATGCCTTTGTACAAAGTGTCGCTAACCGGATTATTGAGCTTACACCAAAAGGCATCATTGACAAACGCATGAGCTATGATGAATATATTTCGGATGAAGGTATTAAAGCTTTGCGTGAGAAGATGTATCCGAAAATGGTAAAAGCGTAATTTAATATTTACTTTTGCAACCATGACATTTCTATCAATAACCGTAGGATCATTCGACTATTACAGTTGGATCATTTTACCCTGCATTATATTTCTTTCCCGTATTGGTGATGTAACCCTTGGTACACTACGCCATGTATTCATTTCAAAAGGATACAAAACAATTGTGCCATTCCTTGGTTTTTTCGAAGTGTTGATCTGGATCATTGTAGTGGCACAGGTAATGAAAAACCTCAATAACTGGGCTTGCTATTTCGGCTGGGCAGCAGGGTTTGCGGCCGGCACTTATATCGGCTTACTTATTGAAGAACGCCTGGCGCTTGGGCTGCAGATCATTCGTATCATTACCAACCAGAATTGCGATAGCCTTGTTGCCGAATTAAAAGGAAAAAATCATGGGATCACTGTTATTGACGCACAAGGTGCTGTAGGCCCGGTTAAAGTCATTTTAAGCATTGTGAGCCGGACTAATATTAACTCGGTGATCAGAATTATAAATAAGAACAATCCTACTGCATTTTATTCGGTTGAAGATATAAGAGATAAAGGCCAGGGTGTGTTTACAAGCAGGGAAAATTCTTCAGCTCTCCGACGTATTCTTTCTGTAAGAAAATGAGGAAAAACCTGCTTATATATGAAAACCTGCATATACCTTTCTGGCTTGTAAAAGATTCCTGCTGGGCATTACAAATAAAACCGCTGGGTATCGCGATGATCTTTCCTACACTTACGCTTTCGTTAATGATAGTATATAAAACAAGATTAAATGCAGCCAATTGCCTGCCTAACCTTGCAATTACTTTTTGGATCCTGGCGAACTCGCTTTGGATGTGTGATGAGTTTTTTAACTTAAAAATGCGCTGGATCAGCTACCCCGCCTTTTTTATTGGCCTTATTATTATCAGTTGGTGGCTTTTTTTTTACTTTCCTAAAATGTGGAGGGAGGGGTAACATTATAGGGATGACATCGCTTTGAGCGCAATGTCATTAAGTTAAGAGTAATAGTTTATTGCAATAAGCCCGAAGGGCTTGAATATAAATAACCCCCGATTGTATCGGGGGTTATGAGTGGGAGAAAAGCCCAACCCTGAAAGGGTTAAATATATTTACATTGATGATATTCAACCCTTTCGGGGTTGGATAATGGCTTGTGTTATTTTTTCCTCCGTTTCACCGGCGGTTATTTCTATTCAAGCCCTTCAGGCTTAACTTAATGACATTGCGCTAAAAGCAATGTCATCCCTTGTAATTTTCAATCATCAACTCTCTATTACAAAACCCGTACTCTTCTTTTTGCTGGTTAGAACATACTATTACCAGCCTGTTGTTTCGGTATTTGTTCATTAATTGACTGTACCATTCAACTCCCTTTTTGTCAAGATTTGCTGCAGGTTCATCCAATAATAATAACGGGGTATCACTTAATATGGCAAGTGCGAGCTTAACACGCTGCTTCATTCCTGAAGAGAACTCCTTTAGCGGTTTATTCTGCGCTGAAGGCAGATCAATGATCTCAATAAAAATTTTTGCACTAATGCCTGCATAAAATTGTTTGAACTGAAAATGGAAAGCAATTATCTCCTCAAGGGTGTATGCTTCAATCAGGTCAAGGTAAGGAGCTACGACTCCTACACTTGAATAAATCTGCTCACCAGGCACCTGCACTAAATCATTGTGATAAGAAATTTCCCCTTCTGACGGTGACAGGCTGCCGGCAATAAGCTGTAACAAAGTTGACTTGCCCGAACCATTCGCGCCCATTATTACATACGCGTTTTCCGAACTGAACTCGTAACTAAGACCTTTGAAGATCCAATGGCGGTTATAACGTTTGCCTATATTAGTCAGATTGACTTTCACAAAGTGACGGATAATGTTTACGTTCTGTTTATTTTGTTAATGAATGAAACCCATTCTCTTATTCACCGGTTTTAAATCTCCAATCCAATAACAAGTATATCATCAATCTGCTCCAGGTTTCCTCTCCAATTCTCAATCACAGCATCCAATTTACTTTTCCTGTTGTGCAATGGCAGGGAGCTTACCTCAAGTAAAGTTCTCTGTAAGCTCTTAACCATGAACTTCTTTCCTTTTTCACCCCCAAACTGATCCGCGTAACCATCACTGAACAGGTAAATAGAATCCCCGCTTTGGATCTGAATAGAATGACCAGTGAATTTGCGCTCCAATTCGTATTGCAAACCCCCGATCGGAAATTTATCACCTTTTGTTTCATTAATCGCATTTTGTCGTATTAAATATAAAGGACGGTTTGCACCGGCATATTCGACCTCTTTGAAATTTTTGCTGATCGCAAGTAAAGCAATATCCATTCCATCACGGTTGCCGGCATTTTCAGTATCCTGCTGCAAAACATGTCGTACACCCTTATGCAATTGGTTCAAAATTTCGGCAGGTTCGGTAATATCCTTTTCACTGATTATCTGAGTCAACAAATTATGCCCGATCATGCTCATAAATGCGCCCGGAACACCATGACCTGTGCAGTCAACCGCTGCGATAAAAAACTTATCCTTTTTTTCAGCAAAAAAGTAAAAATCGCCGCTTACAATAGCTTTGGGTTTATACAAAATAAAATGATTGGGCAGCACTTTGCTGATCAGCAGGTCGGATGGCAATATGGCTTGCTGTATCTGTCGCGCGTAGTTGATACTGTCAGTAATCTCCTTATTCTGGTTCTCTACAACCAATTTTTGGGTCTCGATCTCCCTTTTTTGTTTACGGATAGCAGTATTTTTTAAGGCAAGTTCTTTGTTGGTTCTTCGCGAAATTTTGTATTGTCTGTATACAACAAACACAATTATTAAAACCAGTAAAAGGCCGGTTCCTATAAAATAGGTGCGGATATTTTGCTGCTTGATGCGGGCTTCCTGCGCTTCACTTTGTAAGTTAAGCCGCACGATCTCATTTTCTTTTCGTTCTGTATCATATTTGGTTTGCAGTTCATTGATACTTTTCGCGTTAACCTCATTAAATATGGAATCCTTTATCTCTGCATACATTTTAAAATAATCATACGCCTTTTGATACTTGCCGGTCTGATAATATAAATCAGCCAGTTCCTCATAACACTTTTTAATTAATTCTTTTCGCCCTGTTTCTTTCGACAACTCAAGCGCCTTATTTAAAAATTCTATTGCTGTAATAAAATCTTTCTTCTTCGAAAATAAGATGGCAATATTGGTATAACACAGAACCAGGTTGTTTTTATCATTACTGCGCATAAATATTTGACGCGCTTCATTGTAAAAATTCAGAGCGCCCGTATAATTGCCGGTTAAACTATTGCAACCTCCTATATTCAGCAAAGTGAGGGCCGTAGAAGAACTGTCTCTTTTGCTTTTGTATATGCCCAACGCTTTTTCATAATGAGTCAAAGCTTCATTATATCTTTGCTGCGCCTCATACATTATCCCAAAATTATTCTCAATGAGCGCAATGCTGCCGCTGTCATTCAGATTATTAGCAATTACAAGTGCTTCGTGATAATATTTCTCCGTATTGTTATAATCTGTTCGGGCCATAAAAATATTCGCCATTCCGCTATAAGCTTCAAACAGCGTATTTTTGTTGTTGATCCTTTTCGCATAATCTGCCGTTTTGATATAACTTTTTAACGATTCTTCGTAATCACCCTTGTAATAATATGCCGCGGACAATCGGTTATACAACCAGTCGAGTTTCTTTACTAAACCAATATGCTCTGCGACCGAGATCGCCTCTTTATATATATTAACAGCCTTGTCATATTGGGCAGTCAACAGAAATACATATCCCAGATTATCCCGGCTTGTAACCTTACCATGCCCATAACTTATACTATCAGACAAATGCATTGCAGAAACTGCATATTGTCCTGATCTACCGGGATCGTTTTCGGAGAATGAATCTGCTAACCTGTTTAAACAATCAACCCTTGCACTGTCTTTTAACCCTGGCAAAACAGCCAATACACTATCCTGCCACTTATTCGCGTAGCCGCTTAAACAAAGATTTAAAAGCAGAATAAAACCGGATAAATATTTACCTGATCGGGATGTTTTAACCATTCAAACAAAAGTAAGTAATAATCAGCTTAAAAAAATAGATCCCTCCGCGAATGGCGAGGGGATCTATACCTGGCACTATTGCACATATTCTACTTCAACTCAACAATGCGTTTCGTATAAATGTTATTGTTCACTGTTAGTTTTACTACATAAATACCCGCTGACAAACCAATGTCCTTGGCACTAAATGAATACCGATGATCGCCTTCATTTAAAACAGCCCTTTCCAGTGTAGAAATTTTTTCGCCAAGCAGATTGAAAACTTCCATTGCTACTGCCGACTTTTCATTCAGACTCAGGTGAAAGGTAACAGCGCCATTATATGGATTAGGGTATACTTTAAATACAGAGTAAGCGGATGCACCGGAAATATTTTTAACAGAGGTTGTACTAATATCAATATATATAATACTGTCATTCACATAATAATCCATGTCAGGAACAGAATCAACACCGGTTATATTTATTTCGTAAGTTGAATCCATTGGCAAACCCGGAATATCAGCGAATATCACATAATTACCCGGAGGTATATTTTTAAACTGGTAAAAGCCGGATGTATCGGTTGCTGCAGTTGCTATTATATTCGCCGATGGGTTTGGTTTTTTTCCAAGACCAACACCAACACCCTTTACAGGATCACCCACTTTCATTGTTATAAAGTTGGATTTTCCTTTACCCAATTCAACATACCCGGCACCCTCAAGTATATGGCCATTAACAACAGCCTTCCCGCCCATGGTTGTAAGATCAGGCAATTGATCTATATCAATATTCTTCTGGAGATCATCAGCGCAATTTGCCGTGATTGCGTAAGCCGAATCCCAATAAAAAGTACATGTATCATTGGCATAAACAGGATCCAGGTAATACATTGGGGTTACGCGGGGATACATAACCGGATCGGGATATGCGCTGATAAAATAATAGCCCGGTTTGATCTTTGTAGAGTCAAACGCATAGCTGCCGTTAGCCTGTATCAGCACCGAATCGATCATCTGTAATTTCCCTTTAAGTGTGATAATGCTTGTATCTTTAAAAAGCTTCACATATCCCTTTGTAACAGTACCTGTTCCGTTATCGTAGGTTATATTTCCATGTATCTTGATAATTGAATCAACAATATCTACATATATTGAATCCATTGAACTGCACTGCTTACCGGAAAGGCTTAAATAATACCAAATACCCCCGATATTTTTTTCAACAATTTTAGGTCTTAATGAATCAGTAAAATCGGCAATTTCCAAGCCTCCCCATGAAGGATAATTAATTATACCGGTACTCGAGCCTCCATCTAAAACAAATTCGCTGCCGCTGCAAACCACCATGCTATCAGGCGACAATACGGCCTTGGGATTTTCGATCTTAATTGCTATAGTTAATGATTTCACACATGTACCGCTCGACATGGTCACAGTATATGTGGTGGTGGCGGTGGGATTCGCAAACGCGTAATTTGAGTTAGTGCTGCTTAAACCTGCAGCGGGGCTCCATGAGTAATTCACCCCGGTTGAAATTGTAGAAATAAATACGTCCATCCCTTGACCATAACACAGAACACTGTCATTACTGATCGTTGGCGACACTACATTATCGGGCAGGCCATTGGCATAAACAGTGGATGTATAAACGGCATGACAAACATCCTTCATATTTATTGTATATGTGGTGCCTCCAATAGCAGTTTTTAAAGTATCGCCCACATAATTTCCGGGAAGCCATTGGAAGGTGTAAGGAGCTATTCCACCTGAACCCTGTACTGCAACGGCCGCATCATTTCCGTCAGCGCAGTTGGCTGTTTTGTACGCAGCATATGTGAATGACGTAGGAGTTGCAACAGAAACCCCTGTTACCACACCTGAATTAGTACCTGCATAACTGCTATAGGTTGTTCCGGCAGGACCCTGCGCATCAATATTGAACAGGTCGGTATAGTTCAAACAATTTAAACCGCCATCCTGATCATATAATACTATGGGTGAGGCTCCCCCGTTAACAGAGGCAGGCACTCCCGGAGCAGCATAACTCATAATCGCGTTAAAATGCTGTATGTCGGAAGGAATAGTTAATGTCGATTGCGGATGAACCGATAATGTATCATAATAGTTAGCACCGTTTATACTTCCTCCCATGCCCATGAAGGCCACATTTGCATACGTCAATCCTCCCCCATCAAATGTGGTGAGAGATCCCGGATTTTTCATAATGATTGTTGTTCCCGCATCCATTACAAAATTGAGCGTCCCTGCCTGATCGTTAAAGTTCCAGCCGCCGGTTGAAATTATTTTCGATCCATTTGACAACTGAATTCCACGGGCTGCCCCCATATCACTTTCAGTAAAAGTATTACAACGAATATTGTACCCATTTGTAATAATATTACCCGCAAATAAAGATATCGCAGCATTGGAAAGCAAA
This sequence comes from Bacteroidota bacterium, assembly GCA_016183775.1. NCBI lineage: Bacteria > Pseudomonadati > Bacteroidota > Bacteroidota bacterium. The sequence goes on along the minus strand of JACPDY010000093.1, from coordinate 6,225 downwards.
CTATCACCCAGTGTCCATTCACCACCCGGGCCATCAAATATTATCGATGAAAAGTTTACGATCCTATCAAACAGATTAATAATATTTCCTTTTTTTGCAGACTTGAACGTTACATTTCCGCTTACACTAACCGATATGAGGCTATCCAGGATCACTGAACCGAATATTTCAAGGTTGTCATTCGCTCCCATAGAAAGCGTTGGGTTGTCAGTAACACCGGTGAAATCAATAGTATGTACTTTAACGGGGTTTGTGCTGCTTCCGTATATTGCCACTGTCGCCGATCCAAAAGTCCCTGCAAACGAATTAGCATCGAAATACACTGTGTCATTTGGACCCGGAACACCTCCAAAGCCTGTACCTCCGCTTGTTAACGACCAGTATTGAGTTGTTTGATAATCCCAAAAGCCATTCCCTCCTACCCAATAGAATTTACCTGCAACCAATTGAGTTGAAATGAAAATTGCCCAAAAAAGTAACGCTGCATATAATTTTTTGCTCATTGTTGAGTTATTTATTGTTAAAACGGACACCAAATTAGCGATTTTTGAAATAAAACAAAGGTTATTTGTAACTTTGGTTTTAAACAATTTTTAATGCGCCAGATAGCCCTTATTTTTTCACTTGTTGCGACCGGAATTATTAATATTTCATTCGCCCAAAATAAAGCAAACACAACACAAAACAGCAAGGACCTGATACAATTTTCGGGAGTTGTAGTTGAAGTAGACAGCCTTAAACCGGTACCATTTACAAATATTTTCGTAAAACATACCCGTCACGGAACAGTGGCTGACTATTATGGATACTTTTCATTTGTGGCCCAAAAAGGCGACACGCTCGTTTTTTCAGAATTGGGTTATGCCAGGGCAGAGTTTGTTATTCCGGACACTTTATCTACCAACCGTTATTCATTGATCCAAATGCTTCACAAGGATTCGATCTGGTTAAAAGAATCTGTAGTATTTCCATGGCCAACCAAAGAGCAATTCAAACAGGTGTTTCTAAACCTTCGCGCTCCGGAAGATGATCTGGACCGTGCAAGGAAAAACCTGGCTTATGACAATATGAAAGAACTATATACTACTATGCCCATGGATGGATCTATGAATTACAAATACGCTATGGAACAGCGTTACAGTAAAATATATTATGCCGGGCAATATCCATCCTACAGCATACTTAACCCAATCGCCTGGACACAATTTATTCAAGCCTGGAAAAGGGGTGATTTTAAGAAGAAGGACTAAAAAGTTACGGGTTCAAGGTTCAAAGTTGAAGAAGAACAAGATAAATATGTATTGATAAACATAAAATCCTGAACGTTGAACCTTGAACTTTGAACAAAATAAATTTTGAAAAGAGGAATAAATACATTTTGCACCTTAATTATACTTAGTTGTAGTTTTTCATTTTATACTGTTAAAGCCCAAAACACAGCAACAATATATGGCAAGCTGATAAATGCCGAGAACAAACCTGCTGAAGACATACAGATATCCGTGTTCGGATCTTCACAGGCCCCTGTTTATACAGATAAAGACGGCAATTACGAATACAAAGTTCCGGCCAACAAAGAGATTGAAATTGTTTTTTCAAACCTCGGATACAATCAGCAAAAGAAAGCGGTCAACTTAAAACCCGGACAGCGCTTCGAACTAAACATTTCGCTCACATTAAACACAAAAATAATTTTACCCGATGTTGAAGTAACGGATAACATCCGTGCAACAGGTACCACCCGGCTCGATCCCAAAGTAGTCTCTTTCATTCCTACAGCTTCCGGCGATTTCAATGCCATACTGTTTTCGCAACCCGGTGTTTCGAGCAGAAATGAACTAAGCTCCGCCTATTCAGTAAGAGGCGGGAATTATGATGAGAATCTGGTGTACGTGAACGACATTGAAGTGTATCGCCCTTTCCTAGCCCGATCCGGTCAGCAGGAAGGATTAAGTTTTGTGAACGGAGATATGGTCTCCTCTATCCTTTTTTCTGCAGGAGGCTTTGAAGCAAAATACGGAGACAAACTTTCATCGGTGCTTGATATACAGTACCGCAGACCTCGTAAATTCAACGGGACAGGGTCGGCCAGCCTTCTTGGCGGAAGTGCACACCTGGAAGGAGCTTCAAAGGACTTTCGCTTTACATGGATAATTGGTGCGCGTTATAAAACGAATCAATACCTGCTCGGCAAAACAGATGTGAAAGGTGATTACCGGCCATCATTCATTGATCTGCAGACCTTTTTAACGTATGATATTTCAGATAAATGGGAGATCGATCTGCTGGGTATGTATTCAAACAATAAATACAATGTGGTTCCTCAAACCCGCGAAACACAGTTTGGTACCGTAAACCAGGCGCTTCGCTTCCTGGTTTATTTCGACGGACAGGAAGTTGACCGGTTTGAAACAGGCCAGGCCGCGTTATCCGCCATCTATAGGCCGAACGACAGGCTGCAAATGAAATTTATTTCATCTGTTTATAAAACTTCGGAAGATGAAACATTTGATATTATGGGGCAATATTACATTGACCAGATAGAAACAGATTTTGGCAAACCAAGTTTCGGACAGGTAAAAGCGAACCTTGGAGTTGGCACCTACCTTAACCATGCGCGTAATTATCTTGATGGAACAGTAATGAACGCTGAGCATAAAGGAAGTTACCTGAGAGGAAAAAATCTGATGTTATGGGGTGTAAAAGCTCAGCATGAATTGATAACAGACAAGCTGAGTGAATGGAATTATGTTGATTCAGCGGGCTATTCCTTGCCACAGGGCAACCTCTCCGAAATTAATTTGCAAAAAGTATTAAAAACAGAAAATACTCTTTCTTCAAATCGCTTTTCAGCTTACACACAGTACATATGGAACAAAGATCTGCGCGACACCTCTACGCTTATCATCACGGCGGGTTTGCGGGCCAATTACTGGGACCTTAATCAACAAACTGTTATCAGCCCGCGAGCTACCTTCGCGTATAAACCCAATTGGAAACACAATTTTCTTTTCCGGGCATCAGGAGGGTTTTATTACCAGCCTCCGTTTTACCGCGAGCTTCGAAGTATGGATGGAGTTGTGCATACCGATGTTAAAGCGCAGCAATCCATTCACCTGGTGTTAGCAAGTGATTATAATTTTAAACTCTGGAACCGTCCGTTCAAATTTGTGTCAGAAGCTTATTACAAAATATTAAACGATCTTATTCCCTATGAAATTGATAACGTACGCATCCGTTATTTCGCCTCCAACAATGCACATGGTTATGCCACCGGCATGGACTTTAAGATCAATGGCGAGTTTGTAAATGGAATAGAATCATGGTTCAGCCTGTCGTTACTTCAAACCAAAGAAAATATCCGCAATGATTATTATTATGATTATTACAACAGTGACGGTGAAAAAATAATTGCCGGATATACAAACAACATTGTAAAGACGGATAGTGTGCGGCACGAGCCCGGCTATATCCCACGCCCTTCCGACCAACTGGTTAATTTCAGTCTTTTCTTTCAGGATTACCTGCCGAAATTTCCCGACTTTAAAATGCACCTGAACTTATTATTCGGAAGTTCTTTACCCTTCGGCCCTCCTACCTATCAACGTTACAAAGATACATTGCGCATGCCTCCTTACAGAAGAGTTGATATCGGATTTTCATACCAACTTCTGAAGGAAGGTAAAAAATTGCTTCCACACAATCCTTTCCATAATTTAAGATCAGTGTGGCTTGGGGTTGAAGTTTTAAATTTACTGCAGGTTAACAACACCATTTCTTACTATTGGGTCAAAGATGTTACTAACAGAACCTATGCTATTCCGGGCCGAGACAAGCTGAAAATGAATATATTGACTATTCCCTGCCGGCCGGCAGGCACGGCATCTGACCATTAAACGCTTAAAAATATATACAGATGAATTATCCGCAGGAAGCCATAGAAAAATTATCACTTTATATTGAATGCGGCGATACTGCTGCCTTTAACTGGTTAATTCAACACAACTTTAAAGAACTGACCATGCTTAGAGACGGTGTAAGTGGCGATGTTAAAAGTCTGCAATGGCTTATACAAAACAAACATTATATTTTAGCTGCCTTTATTAATGCTGTTTGGGAAGACCCCAAAGCCTTCGACATTCTATTTCAAAAAAGAGCTTTCCATTGGGCCGCAGCTGCCAATATTATTAATGGTGATGAAAAAGCAATAATGTTTCTTAAAAACGCGAAACTTTATCACTATGCGGATATGGCCTTTAAAATGCAGGCAAAAATCAGGAGAGAAGGGGATGAAGGCATGAATATTTTTAAAATGGGGTCGCCTTATAAGTAAAGAGATTTTACTCTGATGATTTTGTTTTTAAGGTGCGGTAAGGTTAACATCTACACTACATCCGTTTTTATCTTTAATATTCACTTTATGTGTTCCGGAACAAAGTTTATTTTTATACCTGTTTACAGAGCCATCCGACCATAAATAACTATATGGGCTTGTGCCACCTACAGCATTTATCATTATCCATTCCTTGCAACCGCAACCTGCACAGTTGGCTGTTCCTTTATCAAACTGCACAACCAATTTCACAGGTGAAATTATTACTATTGTAGCAATGGCAGTACAGCTGTTTTTATCAGTAACTGTTACGGTAAATTGACCTGCGGATAAACCAGTGACAGTTTGTGTGGAATTACCGGTGCTCCACAAATAAGAATAAGGGGCAGTTCCTCCATTGGCTGTAATAGAAGCCATCCCTGAAGTAGTACATGTTGGATTTATTATGGTGCTGCTTAAAGAAATTGTGCCACCACCACCAATAATATTATAAATAGCTGTTAGTGATTGATTACAATTACTTGTTACAGTTACTGTATATGTACCCATACATAAACCTGTAATGGTATTTGTTTTATTTGGAGTATTTAATGTTTGGCTGCCTGTGCTCCATACATAATTGAAGTCTTGGTAGTGGCAGTTCAACGTTACTGTTGCTGATCCACTGCAACTACAATCACTATTTACCTGGGATTGACTATATGTATTTGTATGAGAAAATTTTGTTATAAAAAGATCAGAAATTCCGTTAAAGGTGTTGTCATTATATGCAGCTGCTTTATTTAAGATTGGCATACCACCATTTGAGAAAGTTCTTAATGTGAGAAACAGCGCACCATTATTATCATTTGCAATAGAAATATTAAACTCGTCACTTCCGCCGCCCAAGTATGTATTCCATAATAATATACCTGTATTAGAAAATTTTGTAACAAAACAATCGCCCCAGGAATTCCCACCTCCATAAGTTCCATCATGAAACTCATCACAACCCTTGATTAGAGGCAAGTCGGAAGATTTGGTGATGAACGCAACAAAAATATTTCCACAGGAATCTATTGAGCAGTTGTCGAAAGAATTCGATTGTTCTTCATCAGAAGTGCCACCAAAAAAAGTTGACCAAAGTATTACTCCTAGCGGGTTAAACTTAACTATAAAATAATCCGATAAAGAGCCGGAGAGGCTTCCCTGAAAATAGCTTCCAGCAAATGGATTCAATAGTGGAAACCCGGTAGAAAAACCCGATATCCGTCCGTTTATAAAAATATTACCACTGGCGTCTGCAATAGCTGTTGCACCAAATTCAGTACCCTTACCTCCGAGATAAGAAGACCAAAGTAACAAACCGGAATTTGAAAATTTTACTACGTACGAGTCATTGCTTCCTCCCCATACTGATTGGTTATAAGCCCCCGTTGAAGAAAAAATCGGGAAGTCAGAAGAATTAGTTTGACCGGTTAAGTATATGTTTCCAAAAAAGTCTGTTACAACCGAGTTGCCACAATCAAAATTTCCTCCACCATAAAAGGTACTCCATACTAATGAATTTAGATTATTAAATTTAACAACAAAGGCATCAAAGTTACTTCCCGTTACTTTTATGATTGACTGATAGTAAGCTGTGCCAGAAGCTTGTAGTGGAAAGTTAGCTGATGTGGTTTGCCCGGTTATAAAAATATTTCCTGCTATATCAGTACCTATACTTGCTCCCCATTCATCGCCACTCCCCCCATAATAAGTAGCCCAAAGTAATTCACTCTTTACAATATCAAACTTAATAACAAAAGCATCGTATCCCCCGGAGTTAACAAGCTGATTATATGCCCCTGCAAGGTGTTTTTGAGGCATATTTGTTGAATACGTATCACCCGTAATAAAAATATTTCCTGCTC